>NZ_JAKKRV010000050.1:0-1367 GCF_025653985.1 Shewanella sp. SM69 | reverse complement strand
ACCCAAAACGCCGCCCTACAAAGTCTCACATGGTGAAGCGTTGGTGGCGATGATACTGAACGGTCTTGGCTTTCATAGTTCGACCTTGCACATGTTCCCGCAATTCTTTGCCAACAAGCCTGTAGAACGCCTGATTGGCCCGGGGATCTGTGCCGATGACCTCAATGATGATGTGCTCGGCCGCTGCCTTGATGCCCTCTTTGAGGCCGATGTCAGCACGCTTTATCAGGTGATGGCGGAGCAGGTCGTYGAACGATTGGGGCTCAAAAGTACTGCAGTACACCTCGATATCACCAGCTTCCACGTCGATGGCGCCTATGACCAAGCCGATGGCGAGCAGCTCGGTAAGTTGCAATTGGTACGGGGCTATAGCCGCGACCATCGGCCAGAGCTAAACCAGGTTATCCTGGAGCTTATCTGTGAAAATCAGGCCGGCCTGCCCATCTACATGCAAGCCTTGAGTGGTAATAGTAATGATACCAAGGCCTTTGCCCAGACGGTACGGCGCCACTTGAGCAGTCTCAAGGCCGCGCAGGAGAGTCGTTATCTGGTCGGCGATGCGGCGCTGTATTGCGCCGACACCTTGCAACTACTGGCACAACAGCAACAGTTGTTCGTGACTCGTGTGCCTGTCACCCTCAATGAAGCCAAGCGAGCCGTGGCAACCATTGGCACCCAGTCGCTGGTTGCGCTGGGCAATGGCTATCATGGCTGTTGGCAAAGCGCCAATTATGCCGACGTCGCGCAGCGTTGGTTGCTGGTGCGCAGCGAACAGGCCAGCCACCGTGAGCAGCAAACATTAGCCAAAAACCTACTGAAAGACAGCACGCGTGAACTGAAAGCCTTCAACAAATTATGTGCCCAGCGTTTTGCCTGCGAGACCGATGCGCAGGCTGAATTAGCCCGTTTTGCTGTCAGCTTAAATCTGCTGCAACTAGAAGCAGAAGTCGTGAGTGAACCTATCTATGCAGGGCGCGGAAGGCCSCAAAAGGGTGAAATGCCGGTGARCTACCAATTTCACATCAAGGGGTTAGCCGCAAGTAGCTTGGCGCGGGTGGCTGAGGCGCGCAACCAGACAGGGGTGTTCATCCTCGCGACCAATGATCACAGTGAAACGYTCACCATGGCTGAGCTGTTGGCTACCTATAAAGCCCAGCAGAATGTCGAGCGTGGTTTTAGGTTTCTGAAAAGTCCCGAATTTTTAACCTCCTCGTTATATCTTAAAAAACCGGAACGTATCGAAGCGTTGCTGATGGTGATGACCTGTAGCCTGATGATTTATGCGGCGCTGGAGCACCGGATCCGGCAGGGCTTAGTAGAGCAGAACCGGAGTGTGGCGGACATGAAAAAGAAACCCACGCAAAAAC
>NZ_JAKKRV010000049.1:0-1381 GCF_025653985.1 Shewanella sp. SM69 | reverse complement strand
CATATATGGACCCATCCGGTTTGCAAGACATTCGATAGCGATTATGAGAAGAGTTCATTGCACCCATATATTCGGCCTGTTATTGAGGTATGCCTCTGGCCCTGATGGATATCTGCTTCTACTGTCCTTATCATCCTTGCGGCTTCATTATGAGCCTATGGCGAGCTAAGGTTTTCAGTAGATCAGTCTGACTGTCTCATCATCAAATCAATTGTCATAGCAACTTGCTGGTTGATTAATTATTAACGTTTATTGAATCTATTCAGCACTATACTGGAAGTCGATATTCTTCGTCATGCGCCGCGATAACCCATGCCATTCTCGCGAGCTTATTGGCGACGGCTACACAGGCTCGGTTAAAACCTCGGCGCTCTGCTAACTGGATTGCCCAGCAACTAAACTTATCTTGCTTATTCTGGCTGTGTTGCAACACCGCTCTGGCGCCGTGGATGAACAGGGTGCGTAAATACGCATTTCCCCGCTTGCTTATCCCAAGGAGGTTATCTTTACCTCCGCTGCTGTGTTGTTTGGGAACCAAGCCACACCAAGCTGAAAAGTGCCTGCCATTACTGAAATCTTTACCATCACCTGCGGCGGCATAAAAGGCGGTAGCGGTGACTGGACCAATGCCAGGGATAGTCTCTAAACGCTGGCAAATCACATTGTTTTTAGTTTCAGTAAGCACTTGTGCATCACAACTCTTAAGCCGTTTTTCTATATCACTAAATTCTTCATATAAGTGATAAAAAATGGCCCGACCTTTAGTGGTCAGCGCATTGGTTTCATCCGCTAAAATATCTGGGAACTGTACTTTAAAAGCCGATTTACTTTTGGCTATCACGATGCCGTATTCTGCTAACATGCCTCGCACTTGGTTGATTAACGCTGTGGATTGCTTAGTTAATCGTTCGCGCATTCGGTGGAGCAGTTGCACATCTTGCTGCTCGATACTTTTGGGTTTTACAAACCGCATGTTGGGCCGCTGCGCAGCCTCGGCAATGGCTAGCGCATCGTTGTAGTCATTTTTATTACCTTGCCTAAAAGGAACCACATACTGCGGGGCAATTAACTTAACTACGTGCCCAAATTGCTCGAATTCTCTGGCCCAATAACTCGCGCCGCCACACGCCTCCATAACGATAAGGCAAGGCTCAATTTTCGCGACAAAGGGCAGCAAGTCTTTGCGTCTAAGCATTTTCTTTTTGATTAACTTGCCCGCTTTATCGACGCCAACAGCATGAAAAACAGACTTTGCGATATCTAAACCGATTGTAGTAATCTTCATAGGTGGACCCGTCCTCTTTCTGATGAGTTTTAGCGACTACATCGTGGCCCATTGCGAGGCCGATTTAAAGTGGATGGGTCCATTCCATTATCCATG
>NZ_JAKKRV010000047.1:0-1760 GCF_025653985.1 Shewanella sp. SM69 | reverse complement strand
CATAAACAGCCGGTCGACTTTCGTAAATCCATTAATGGCTTATCGTTGCTGGTCGAGCAAGAGATGCAGCTCTCGCCATTTAGCGGCGCACTGTTTGTGTTTTGTAATCAGCAGCGTACCCGGTTAAAAGTACTGTACTGGGATAGCACCGGGTTTTGCCTGTGGTACAAACGGCTTGAAAAAGACAAGTTCCGCTGGCCACGGCAGATGCCTGGCAAAATACTGTCTATTAGCGAGCAGCAATGGCATTGGCTGTTGCAAGGTGTCGATATCCAAAAAATCACCGCCCATCAGCCACTGCATTACCAGAGTGTGGGCTGATATGACGATCGGCTATAAATCCTTATGATCGCATCCAAAACAATCTAAATCTTACCAAGCACTTAGCTAAATTGGCCGTTATAATGGCGGCCATGAAAAAGATACCAGACACCTTACCTGATGACGTTGCACTGCTCAAGAAAATGCTGCTTGAGCAGACGCAAAAGCTTGAGCGCAAACTGGCGCARAAAGATAAACGCATCGCCAAATTAGAGCGGGTTAACCAGCARCTGTCGGACAAGTTGCAGCAGTTGCTGGAGCGTTACAACCTGAAGAAGTACCAGAAATTTAGCCCCAGCAGTGAAACCTATGAAGGTGAAGGCGAGGTGTTAAATGAGGCCGAACAGCTTATTGAAGACGAGTCAGTAGCGACAGAGCCAGATACTCAGACGACCGAGAGCGCTAAGAAAGCTGCTAAGCCACGCCGCCCACGGATTGCCCCTGAGCTGCCGCGCGTTGATGTTATCCATGACATTGACGATAAAACCTGTGCYTGCTGTGGCCATGCGCTACATCAAATGGGTGARGAAGTYAGTGAGCAAATCGAGTTCGTACCGGCACAAATCCGGGTGCTCAGAAACGTGCGGCTGAAATACAGCTGCCGGCAGTGTGAAACCACGGACACCAAGGTCGACATTAAAATTGCCGATGTGCCACCGGCGGTTATCCCTAAGAGCATGRCCACACCGAGTCTGCTTGCCCAAATCATCAGCAGCAAAATGCACTATGGCTTACCGYTKTAYCGWCARGAGCAGTTGTTTAATCAGGCCGGTATTGAGCTTAGCCGTCAAACGATGAGCCGCTGGCTGATAAGCTGTGCAGAGAAACTGAAACCGTTACTGGCGTTAATGAAAGCTGAGCTTCTGAAACAGCCCGTGCTGTGGGCAGATGAAACCACGGTTAATGTGCTGGATGTTGAGAAAAGCACCTGTTATATGTGGGTATATGGCTGTGGCTTAGAAAAAAGTACCGGCCCCAAGCTCGTGCTGTTTGATTATCAGGATAGTCGCAGCAGTAAACATCCCACCGACTTCCTGGCGGGGTTTAACGGTTATCTGCAGGTCGACGGTTATGCCGGATATGAGAAAACCCACGCAACCTTAGTCGGCTGCTGGGCGCATGCCAGACGCAAGTTCGTCGAAGCCCAAAAAGCGCAGGGCAAAGGCAAAACGGGTAAGGCCGATGTGGCCCTTAACCATATCCAGAAACTCTATGCGCTGGAGAGTAAATTAAAAACTGCGCCGCCTGATAAGAAATATGAAGCCAGGCAAACGCTAGCCAAGCCGTTGCTCGCGCAATTCAAAAGCTGGTTGGATAAATCAAGCGAGAGTGTCACGAAAGAAAGTTTACTGGGAGCGGCTATTACGTATAGCCTGAATCAGTGGCCCAAGCTTGTCCGCTATCTGGATGATGGCTGTCTGAATATCGACAACAATCGT
>NZ_JAKKRV010000046.1:0-1761 GCF_025653985.1 Shewanella sp. SM69 | reverse complement strand
CCGTCATTCCGCAGCTAATTCCAGAATTTAAATAGTGTGATCTGGCGATCAGCTTTTCATAAAAACTACGACACCATCTTGACCGCGATCGACAGTTTTGATCTATTACTGCTATTTGACGGTCTCAAAATATGTCTACCCATCCTGTTATTAAACGCTTAGATCACCTTGGTCTCATTGCCGCCTTTTGTCACGAAATTGGCCTGCCACGGATGATAGATGCCGTTATCCCAAAATATTCTGACCACAATGTTTCTCATGGTGACGCGGTATTGGCCATGCTCCTAAATGGACTTGGCTTTCATAGCAGAACACTGCACATGTTCTCGGACTTTTTTAAGACCAAGCCTGTATCTAAGCTACTCGCCAAAGACATTGAAGCACACCACCTGACTGATGATGTACTAGGCCGCACATTAGATGCTCTATACGAAGCCGATGTCTCAGCGCTCTATCAGGTTATTGCTGAGCGTGTTGTTGATAAACTGGGCTTGACGACCGATTCTGTTCATCTTGATATCACTAGCTTCCACGTTGATGGTGAGTATGCACAAGATGAAAACACCAACGTGATTAAGCTTGTAAGAGGTTATAGTCGGGATCATAGGCCAGAGCTTAACCAAGTCGTGCTTGAACTCATCTGTGAAAACCAAGCAGGTATTCCTGTTTACATGCAAGCACTGAGTGGTAACACCAATGATGCCAAGGCATTCGCTGAAGTCACTAAAAGACACATACATTGCCTAAAAGCCGCGCAAAATAGTCGTTACTTTATCGCTGATGCCGCTTTGTACACCGAAGAAAGCATCTCCTCGCTAGATGAGCAAAATCAAAAATTCATTACCCGTGTCCCCATGACCATCAAGCTCGCAAAACAAGCACTACTTGCGCTAGAGCCAGAGCAATTAAGCACTATCGGTCATGGCTACTCAGGATGTTGGATAGACTCGGATTACGGAAAGGTCAATCAACGTTGGTTGCTCGTTCACAGTGAACAGGCCACCAAGCGGGAAGAAATCACTTTCTTCAAGAACTTAGAGAAAAACATAGCAAAAGAAATCAAAGCGTTGGAAAAGCTAAGTAAAAAACCATTCGCTTGTGAAGTTGACGCAGAATTAGCGTTTAACGATTTCAAGAAACAATGTGACTTACTTGGGTTTGAACAAGGCACTCTCATCAAACAGCCGACTTACTCTCATTCGGGCCGCCCAAAGACAGATGAAGCACCGACAGGATACCAATACTTTATCGAAGCCGCCCCCTTCACCGACCTAGAAAAAGTAAAACTGGCTAAGCTCAAAGTAGGCATGTTTATCCTCGCGACGAATGACACCGACAATGAAGCACTCACCATGGCGGCTCTTCTAGCACATTACAAATCGCAACAAAAAGTCGAGCGCGGCTTCCGTTTTCTAAAAAGCCCTGAGTTTTTAACCTCTTCCATCTTCTTGAAAAAGCCTGAGCGCATTGAAGCGTTGCTAATGATAATGACGTTGAGCTTGCTTGTTTACGCTAGTTTAGAACACAAAATCAGAGAACAACTCGCACAAACCGAAGCGTTCTTCCCAAGTATGGTAAAGAACAAGACGACCTCCAGACCGACGGCACGTTGGGTCTTCTTGCAATTCGAAGGCATAGATACGCTAGAGATTAACGGCCAAAGGTTCATCACTGGACTTCAAGATCACCAAACACAACTACTCAAATTACTCGGTAGATTCTATGAGGTAGTTTATTCCTAAATTAGCTGCGGAATGTCGG
>NZ_JAKKRV010000045.1:0-1926 GCF_025653985.1 Shewanella sp. SM69 | reverse complement strand
GATGGTTCAATGCCTGTTGTGGCTAGTTGGTTTACACGCACAGCAACAGGGCTGGGATAAGCATTTTCAGGCCAATACCATTGGGCATCGAACGGTACTCTCAACGATTCGCTTGGGATTGGAGGTACTCAGGCGGCCTGATTATCAAATCACGGAGAAAGAATTGCTGGCGGCCTGGGTATTATTCGCCAATCAGTTGCTCAAATATGGCTATGCTATGGCTGATTTATGAGGGGATCCTTCAGTACTCAGCTTGTTAACAACTCGTAGCTGATAGATTTTTTCGTGTAGATCTGAGTCTGCTTGCCGTCCTCTGTATTTCCCTTCCTCTTTGGCTTTCTTTATTCCTTCAGCCTGACGGCGCCGGCGATCTTGATAATCTTTTCTCGCGATAGCAGCTAGCATATCCATCATCATGCTATTTATCGCTTTGATCATCGATCCAGTAAATTCATTGGTGATTTGGGGAGAGAGTGCAATATGGCTGGTTGGCAAGTCCAGGCTAATCACTTTGAGTTCTTTCTCGTGCAGCATTTCTTTTAATGTGAACCAGCTTTTCTCATCCAGACGAGAAAGCCTGTCTATCTGTTCAATGATGATTGCATCGCCTTTCGCAGCATCATCAAGTAAACGAAGAAGTTCTGGTCTTTGCAGCGAAGCTCCTGATTCATTTTCGATGTACCATCCAGCTATACGAAATCCCTTCTCCTGTACAAACTTTTGTAAGGTGCTCTGTGCTCGTTTCGCATTTTGATCGCTAGTTGATGCCCTAAGATAGCCAAAGATGTACATAATCCGACCTAAGTGACATTTAAGTTATGACCTAACGGTGTGTGCCATATAGGTTATGACAAATATATAAAAACTGCCACTTTTTACATGTGATTTTGAAGTATACCTTATTGTCATGGTGTAGTTAACATTACTTTGATTTGGTATCTAACATCATATATTATTACTGTGTTAATTATTCACACAAATAGGTGGAAACATGTCACGGACAACCAGTGTTACTATCGGATCACAGTTAGATGAGTTTGTCGGTCAGCTTATTTCGTCAGGTCGCTACGGCTCGACAAGCGAAGTTGTTCGTTCTGCCTTACGACTATTAGAAAG
Organism: Shewanella sp. SM69; assembly: GCF_025653985.1. Taxonomy (NCBI): domain Bacteria; kingdom Pseudomonadati; phylum Pseudomonadota; class Gammaproteobacteria; order Alteromonadales; family Shewanellaceae; genus Shewanella; species Shewanella sp. SM69. The sequence goes on along the minus strand of NZ_JAKKRV010000045.1, from coordinate 810 downwards.
ACAAGAAAACCAGACCATAGCTTTGAAAATGGCGATTGAAGCTGGTGAGCAAAGTGGTGAATGCGCATTATCACTTCATGACATCGCTGCAATGGTGAAACAAAAGCACAATGTATAAACTTTCCAACCTTGCTGCCGAAGACTTTGAGCGAATTTTTGAATACACCTTATTGAACTTTGGTGTTAAGCAAGCGGATGACTATACAGTAAGTATGCATAAGGCTTTGTTGGCAATCACTGAGCAGCCTCTAACCCAGCGCATCAACTGATAAATTGATTTTTACAAGTTGCCCATATAGTTCGAGTAATTTAGATTCACTTTTTATGGTTTTCGCAGTATTGGCCAATTGATATTGAGACGTAATGGTTTGCAGCTTAGTAATAATTTCATTGCCAGTCTGTTTTAGCGTTTCGTACATAGTTTGATCAGCAGTATCTAGAAACCAGTTACGAGCATCTTGATCCATTTGCTTCATCTGTACGGTGACGGCATTAATTTCGGCAATGGCTTGCCAATTGATACCTTCAATCGATGATTTCATCACTTCTACATGCTGTGCCCTGAAGGATCCCCTCATAAATCAGCCATAGCATAGCCATATTTGAGCAACTGATTGGCGAATAATACCCAGGCCGCCAGCAATTCTTTCTCCGTGATTTGATAATCAGGCCGCCTGAGTACCTCCAATCCCAAGCGAATCGTTGAGAGTACCGTTCGATGCCCAATGGTATTGGCCTGAAAATGCTTATCCCAGCCCTGTTGCTGTGCGTGTAAACCAACTAGCCACAACAGGCATTGAACCATCAACG
>NZ_JAKKRV010000044.1:0-2868 GCF_025653985.1 Shewanella sp. SM69 | reverse complement strand
ACTGATAGCGTTGATGGTTCAATGCCTGTTGTGGCTAGTTGGTTTACACGCACAGCAACAGGGCTGGGATAAGCATTTTCAGGCCAATACCATTGGGCATCGAACGGTACTCTCAACGATTCGCTTGGGATTGGAGGTACTCAGGCGGCCTGATTATCAAATCACGGAGAAAGAATTGCTGGCGGCCTGGGTATTATTCGCCAATCAGTTGCTCAAATATGGCTATGCTATGGCTGATTTATGAGGGGAACCTTCAGGGTTAGGTCGCTGTCCGCAGGAATGGCTGAGGGCCGTGGTCAGTGCCTGCATAGAGAAAACAGACTACCCGCTCCCGGAAGAGTTGTTGTCAACATCCTCCCGGTGAACGGTTACGCTTATTCGCACCCTCCCTAGAAATCACGTTGAACTCAAATGTCATCACCCATTTTTTTATCTATCAACATTGATATTTTACTCCTTAAGTCTATTACCTTTTTGTTCATTTTATTTCTTTGTTCAACACTCGCCTTTACATTAAAAACTTTATCAATCAACTCTTCATTTTCTCTCTTTATTTTATTTAGCTGTGTTAAATCAAAAAATCGCGGATCAATATCCTCTGCTTTACAGACTAATAAAAACAACTCATCTATTGCCACCACCAAATTATCAACAATTAAGTTAATTTCTTTTTTTATATCGTTCTTACTCATAACAAGCTCGCCAGATTTTATTTTTTAGTTACCAACGCCATAATCAGTATGGCGAATGAGGAAATGCACACCTCGACACCACACTACCAATTAATGAACGAGCAAACAACTACACTTTAAACCCCTGAGATATTGCATATAACTTATTCGCCAAGCTAGCCAATTCTGCACAGGCCTGATTCATTTGTTCCGCACCAGAAGAAACCTCATCTGATGCATTACTAATGCTGACAATATTTTTGTTTAGCTCTTGACTAACTGTTGCTTGCTCTTCTAGTGCAGCAGCAATTTGAGTGTTCATTTGTGACGTTACCGCAATTGATTGCACTATATTGTTTACCGATGAATTAATTGATTCGGCATCTTTAGATATAGCCTCTATCATGCCATTACTCTGCTGCATGGAGTCACTAGCGTTTGAAGCTTCAGATTGAAATTCATTTACTATCTTGTTTATCTGAGCAGTCGAATCTTGCGTTCTTTTTGCCAAAGTTCTCACCTCGTCAGCAACGACAGCAAAACCACGACCTTGCTCACCAGCACGAGCAGCTTCGATGGCGGCATTCAAAGCCAACAAGTTTGTTTGCTCTGCAATACCTTTAATAACTTCAACTACAATGCTAATGTCACGGCTATTAATGCCTAATTGCTCTATGGCATTTGACGTGGATGCAATCGTTGACAGAGCGCTATTAACTGTTGCATGTGAGCGACTTACCGTATTTAAGCACTCAACAGACAATGAGTTCATTTCCTCTGATGTATTAGCAGCCTCCTGTGTATTTCTGGATGTTTCATCTATCGTCGCTTGCATCTCATTCATTGCTGTTGCTAGCGACGCCAAATCAACTTGTTGCTTTTTCATGTTGCTTGATGACTGTGATGATATAGTGCTAACTTCTTCTGCAGCAGCACTAAGCTGAGAGATTGCTTGAGAAAGCTCATTTACCATATTGTATAAATTGCTTCTCATTGTAGAAAAAACATCAGCCAAGGCACCTATCTCATCATTTGAGAAAAATCTCTTATTAATATTCTTTGTTAGGTCCCCTGTTGAAATAAACCCAGCTTGTTCAACCAAATAATCCATTGGTTTTTTTATCTTAACATAAAGAATTTGAGAAATAACCACTGCAATTAGCAATGCAAAAACAACAATTGAAATATTTAAATTTCTTGAATAAATTTCCTCGTCAGAGGACGCCATTGCAAACTCAGCAGCAACTTCTTGATCATACTTTACAATATCATGCATTTTGCTTACAGCTGGCTCCAACAATGCTTTTTGTTTTATCATCACAGTTTCATATAAATCAACTGGCTCTATGTTTTGGCTTATATATGCATCTAAAGCTGACTTAATATTATCATTACCAGATAAATACTTTCCTATTAAATCACGATATATTTCAGCATCCTCATCCTCTCTACTTGCATTTTTATCAGAAGAATATGGTAATTCATTATAAAAAGCATCGGCATCGGCATATTTCTTTCTAAATAACTGAAGTTGATTGAGCAAGCTGGATATTTCTGATTTATTACCTTGAAGTTTATTAATTAAAAGGGCTAGTTCTATTCGACGGATATTTTGCAATGTATCGCTTATTGATGCAGATGTTTCTATGGATGGAATCACTGAATTCTCCATGGTTGATACGAGTTTACTCATCGAATCAAGAGAATTGAGTGATACCCATGACATGATTACCATAATAGTAATCAACGTGAAAAATGAAGATCTTATTTTAAGACCCAAACTTATATATTTTGACATAAATCACCTTGCTGCCTATTTACTGAAGAATCCCCTGATGATTTACAAATAAATCATCAAATTAGGGTGGAAGCGCATCTTGTTGCATGATCAAATGGTTTCGCTAAAAACTACACTTGGACAACAAGATGCGCGAAGCCAATATACTACAACCGTCATTCCGCAGCTAATTCCAGAATTTAAATAGTGTGATCTGGCGATCAGCTTTTCATAAAAACTACGACACCATCTTGACCGCGATCGACAGTTTTGATCTATTACTGCTATTTGACGGTCTCAAAATATGTCTACCCATCCTGTTATTAAACGCTTAGATCACCTTGGTCTCATTGCCGCCTTTTGTCACGAAATTGGCCTGCCACGGATGATAGATGCCGTTATCCCAAAATATTCTGACCA
>NZ_JAKKRV010000043.1:0-2922 GCF_025653985.1 Shewanella sp. SM69 | reverse complement strand
CGGCGCTGGAGCACCGGATCCGGCAGGGCTTAGTAGAGCAGAACCGGAGTGTGGCGGACATGAAAAAGAAACCCACGCAAAAACCGACTGCGCGGTGGATTTTTTTACGCTTTGGCGGGGTGCACGAGTACCAGTTGGGAGAGGCGCCACCTCAAGTCACAGGACTCACAGTGGACCAGCAGATCATTCTCGACGTGTTAGGCGAACGGTATCGGCAAATTTATTCCTAAATCAGGTGCGGAAAGTCGGTTTTATTGGTCTATTGAGTTAATTTAAGCAGTTGCATTAATCATGGTCACTGAATATTAATATGAGATTACGTTGTTGCGCTACAGTTTTTTTAAAGGTTTACTTAGATGTAAACATGTTGCTTCTAGTTGTTGATACTATTTATTAGTTATATTCTGGTTGTAATGGAGACTTTTTATTCTGTTATTCCATAAAATTCTGCCCATCAGAGGAATTAAGATGATAAGCAAGGCGTTAGTGGGAGTGTTTGTACATCTTAAATCATCTGTTCTTGCTTGAGAATAGGCTAGGGTGCTGTTATTGGCTATAAGTACAGAGGCAATTTACTCATATTGACTTCTACTTCTAGCTATCATTAAAATGGACTGTTATCTAATTTGTTAGGAGGTTTTTTGTGAAATAAAGTTTTTCAAGGTCACAAAATAAAGTTTTTAAAGGTTACAGAATTTAAAGTATCGCTCTCAATTTTTAAATAACATTAAATGTAAAATGCCTATTAGCGTTAAGATAGACCAGGTTGTCGTGAAATGCTAAAGAATAAAGGGTGGTTTTAGCATATAATCAACTGATTTATATGGGTATTAATCATTTTAAAATCATTAGTTTTTCCGTTGCAAATGACATCTATTGGCCTTGTGCCATTAAAAGGTTCATTATAATTCACCATGTTCATAAACCCATAAATATTTTCAGGGTTACTAAAAAGCGCATTTAAGCTAGCGTGAATATTCAGTATATAGCTGATCCTTTCGACTTGGTCTTGACTGAAGTTAACCTTTTCAATATCAAGGTTGCTATACTTTTCAGGTAGCTTTAGTAAAGTCTGAATTTGCTGTTGGTTGCAGTTCCATTTTTCCAATATTTGCAAGGCTGTTCTCATGCAAGCCCTTACTGTGGTTGATTCGTTTTGCATACTCTTTCCTCTGCATTAATCTTGATCTGATCCAGTAATAGTGGACACTTTGCTAAGCACTATTTTTTAATTCAAAGTTTTCTGGGCTCAAATACCCAAGAGCACTATGCCGTCTGGTCCGATTGTAATCAACCTCAATATACTCAAATACCGTTTGTCTCATTTGATCACGTGTCATGAGTGGCTCATCTTGCAGCGCTTCAACTTTCAATGAATGGAAAAAGCTTTCTACACAAGCGTTATCCCAACAATTTCCTTTACGGTTCATGCTTTGCACAAGCTGATGTTTTTGCTCTAAGGCTCGATAATCGTTTGCGCAGTATTGGCTGCCTCGGTCGCTATGGATAATCACACCAGTAGAAAAGCATCGGCGGAATAATGCCATCTTCAACGCGTCACAAACAAGCTCCGATGTCATTCTGCTTGCCATCGACCAACCCACAACGGTACGAGAGTAAAGGTCAATAATTACAGCCAGATATAGCCATCCTTCGCTGGTGTACAAATACGTGATGTCGCCAGCCCACTTCAGGTTTGGCGCAGTAGCAGTAAAGTTCTGCTCTAGCAAATTAGGCGCGACGGGATGCTTATGGTGACTGTCAGTAGTTACCTTAAATTTCCTCGCCGCCTTTGCCACTAAACTCTGCCGTGACATGCTAGCCATAATGGTTTTGATATCTGCCTTACAATTATTTTCCGCTAAATCTTGCTGAATACGCCGTGCGCCGTTGCGCCTATTGGAATCATCAAAGGACGCTTTAATCAGCACGTCACGGGCCATACGCTTAAGCGCTCTAGGACTTAGCGCCGTGCCGTTCTGTCGCCAAGTGTAAAACCACTACGCGATACCTTGAGCACCGCCACCATTCGCTTGAGAGAAAAGCGGTGCTGGTGCTCAAGGATAAACTCAAATCTGGCTACTTTTGGTTCTTCGCGAAGTAGGTAGCCGCCTTTTTAGGATTGCTAAATCTTCGGCTTGTTCAGCGAGTTGGCGTTTAAGCCTTGCGACCTCAGCAGCAAGCTCTGCTTCTCTTGTCGTGGTATTTGATTTCTTCTCGGAACTTGAGCGCCAATTGTATAGCTGTGACTCATAAAGATTAAGCTCACGCGCTGCGGCAATCTTCTGAGCGAGCTTCAGCTTTAAATTCTTGCGTGTGGATTTTACGGGGTTTCTTTGTTGACATACTTCACCTCAATAAGCGATTTTACTCACTTAGCGAGATGTCCAAAAGTATTGGATTAGATCACTCTAAACACTACCTGTAGCGGCTTGCACACATAATATCTTCGGCGGGATTACATCCGCCAATCTGGGCTAACATTAATTGCCAATGGGCGCAGATTAACTAACAACGGGCTTGCATTCATCTTGGTGGACTCACATTAACTGCCAATAAAAGTACGCTAAGCTTCTTACCCAGCTGAACGGTCACTTGCCAACTTTTTAGCAACCCGAATTACCGTTCTATCCGACACATTGGTGAGTTTGGCGGTATCGCTAATACTCAGCTCTGAAGAATCCCCTGATGATTTACAAATAAATCATCAAATTAGGGTGGAAGCGCATCTTGTTGCATGATCAAATGGTTTCGCCAAAAACTACACTTGGACAACAAGATGCGCGAAGCCAATATCCTACAACATTCTTTACACCAATACTGCCCAGAACTTCACCTAAAACGATTAAACAGCTTGATGCTGGCCTCTAAGGCACTGATTGAATGTAAGACACTGACCTTGACTGAGTTAGGTCGAAATTT
>NZ_JAKKRV010000042.1:0-3625 GCF_025653985.1 Shewanella sp. SM69 | reverse complement strand
TGACCGGATCGTAAGCTCGAGCATGAAGGGCTCTGGCGTCCATATCATTGCTTAAACGCCAAAGGTAATCCCTCACTCGAAGTGCATTTTCACTGCCTAACGCATTCCAGCGGGGTAATTTTGAAAGTCCTGTAGCTGAATTATCGGTTTTACCAACAAGGGTGCAGGTCACGCAGCCAAACCGTGCCTTACCCCCACAACCACTGTTTTTCTGCCCCACAATGATGTCGCAAACCTCATTTGAGCCATTGCCATAAAGCTCTAACAGAAGACCGAAGTTAGTCAGGTAAGTATCGATGACGATACCTGGGACTCGTTTAATGGGATTGCTACCGGCTATCCGAAGCAGGTCAAATACCTGTTCAGTTTCCCAGTGTTTAATCGGCGCCAGCTTATACATTTTGGAGCCAGCGGCTTCTACCTGTGCCATATCAGCCAGAATTGAGCCTGCCGTAATCAAGCTAAGCCCCTGCTTCTTCATGTTGCCTGCGCGGTGATGACTTTCGGCAATGCGACTGCCTACACAGCTAACCAGTTTGTAGCAGCTGCATTCACTGTACTTTTTAATCGCTTGCTTAATGTAGCGCTCGGACGGGTCTATTTTGAGAATAATGCTGCAATCTTGGTGACGTGTAACCGAAGGCACCAGTTTTTGCCCCCCAGTATACTTGATAAAATACTGGTCATTGATTGGCGGCTGAATAATGTCGTAGCAGAGATTAATCCCAATTTGCTTTCCAAACTCCAGTAATCGCTTACGGACATAATGGACGTACATTTTAAGCGCGATGGCTTCAGCCCCCGTATCCACGGTGACGACGAGTAATGGTCTCGATGGCTCGACTAAGCCAGCCTGAATGGATTGGCGATAGGCTTCGACTGCCATTAACACCACGACTGAACTGTCTTTCCCTGAGAGCCCACAATGCAACACCACCGGCTCACTTTCAATGAGTGTGCGAAGCGCAGAAACACCTTGGTTGAATTGCTCATAGACTACTTTTAAATTTTCTTGGTCTTGTGCATCGAACTGGAAAATGTCTACGAGCTGTTGGGGGTTGTTCATTGTGAATGTCGCCTTGATCAGAGATGACTAGATGATCTCGCACATCGCAATTCACGCAAATTTCCGCTTTAAAGCCCCAGAAATAACCCATTCAATCAGCAAAATTTGCCAGATCTCGGGTTCGTGAAATCATGTCTCTATCAATTTCGATGGAGCTAAACCGATGGCCACAACAGAACATCAATCAACACTTTTGCCACTGACACTTTTCAAGGCTAAAGAAGGCCTAAGCAATAAAGCCGGAGTCACGATATACGAAGGCGTGATTACTTTCGAAGAGCTCGCCAAGCACTTTCCCGTAGAGGCCAACAGTGACGTTTTAAGCGAGCAACTGAAACGCCAGCGGGATGTGGACTCAGGTCGTGTTAACGCCCTAAAGCGGTACTGGCAGGAAACCGACGCGGCAGTATTCCCGAATATGACTTTCTTCTGTAATGAGTTGACCGTCTTAGAAGAAATGAAGATAGGTAATCGGTCCGTGGTCACTGCGGAACTTCCTGCAACGGCTGACAGATTTATTGCTGACGGCCAAGGCCGAGCCACTTTTATTAAATGGCTGTTAGCCCAATACAAAGATCATTTTAATGATTTCACCGTCAGCTTTAAGCTCATTCATATCGCTGACGAATCTCTTACCACTCCGTTTGCGACAAAGCTAATACGCCAATTATTCAGTGATTACCATGTATCACTAAAAAAACCAAATAAATCAATTAGTCACCACTTTAACAGCCGTACACCGTTTGCTGCGTTATGTCATGAATTGCTTGAAATGGAAATTAGCCAAGGCAAACGACTCAAAGACCGAATAGGGCTGCACGGTAAAATCAATTGTGGAACAATGTGGAAATTCGACCAATTCAAAGCGATGGTTCTGAAGTTCATAGGAGTCTCAGCTTCTACAGCTGACAAATCATTAGCTGACGCAGAGCACTTTGAAGTCACGCTAGGAATTTGCCGGGATTTTCTGAAGGAAGCAATCTCCAAATTCCCAGTAAACATGCTCGATGGCCAAGACTACAAATCTCAGCATGAGGCCGCCATGTTTACGAAAGTAGTGTTCACCAATGGCTTAGGTCTACTTGGTAGATCAATATTTGATGCAATTGTGGTGAACGGCACGGGGGATGACTCTTTCAGTGTGTTCCAAAATCTGAATCTACCCATTGCAGATAAAGCGGATAAATTTTGGATAAAGCACAGCGTAGTCACTCACGAAGACCACAAGATAGTTCGCGGTAGCGATAAACGAATTGGCGCTCTACTGTGTCAACACCTGAAGGTATTTCCTACGTTGGAGCTAATGGCATGATCGTCGACCTGAAAGATTATCGCTGTCCAAATGCGCAAGTGGCACTAACAAGAGTGCTTGAAGCATTTGAAATCTGCAGCACCAACGAGCTAACAATCATCACAATTGAGCCCTCTCTAGAGCGAGCACTGGTCCATAGGATTGAACACATGAGCTATACGATGTTGATAACCCAGGCAACATCGCGAGATATCACAGATGAGATTGTGACCGCTTGGGGTGTGGATGTTGACGAAGATGATATTTCAGATGTTGACCAACAACATACACTTGTTGTTACTAAGCAAAGAACGGTTTAGATGTATTTTAGGGTATAAATTTTTTCAATTGGTTGCTAATCAATAATCAGCGCGGTATATATCCTTAATGCGGCATTGTGTTTCTTTTATTTTTAGTCGAGGTATGGGATGGGTATTGGTTCGGATTTGATGGTCGAGTTCGGCGAGGAAGAGCACGAAGATAACATTAGACATGAGATTGCATACAGAGCTGCCGTCTATGTCTTGTTTAATGGCTCTGACAGATTAGCAGCTATTCAAGCTGCGACTGGGCATGTTCTAGCACAGCATGAAGCTATTGCTAATCAAGAATATGCAGAGGATGAAGATGTAATTACTTTTTATGATCCTCGCCTTAATGATAGCCCTGTGCCTTTTCAATATCAGGCACAGATATCAGCTATTCAAGCAGAATTGATTAATTTGATTTAAGTTGCCTCAAAGTAGTTAATTATCATAATAAGCGCCCTTCGGGCGTTTTTTGCTTTCCGTGACGTTCTGGCCATCGGCTAAAGGCCACGGAAACGATGGAAAATGCAAAAGTTTAAAAATATCGCTTGCCTCAGTATGACAATTGTCATACACTATGTTTAAGGTTAGTGCGTCGTGCGTTAACCATCGGAGAGCCGAAGCGCATAAGCGGGTGAGGCGAAGGAAAGTATCATGGCAAATCTATCAATCAAATCTCGTAAAACTGGTGAAACTTTTAACTTCTGGATGCCGTTAGACGGAGGATATATTCGTCTTGAATCCCAAGGTCGCAGCGGGACTTTAGGCAGACAAATTTGTGTGGGCGGTGGCTTCATGGGTAACACACTTTCCGCACGTTCTGAGGCCAGCTTTGAAAAGCAATGTCGTAGCTGGTATCGCGCTTACATGCGCAATCAATCAAATATCTAACATCAAATTTATTAAGCCCTGTAATACAGGGCTTTGGAGTCTTATGAGCCAATTACCGCGCAATCCGAG
>NZ_JAKKRV010000041.1:0-4181 GCF_025653985.1 Shewanella sp. SM69 | reverse complement strand
GTTGATGGTTCAATGCCTGTTGTGGCTAGTTGGTTTACACGCACAGCAACAGGGCTGGGATAAGCATTTTCAGGCCAATACCATTGGGCATCGAACGGTACTCTCAACGATTCGCTTGGGATTGGAGGTACTCAGGCGGCCTGATTATCAAATCACGGAGAAAGAATTGCTGGCGGCCTGGGTATTATTCGCCAATCAGTTGCTCAAATATGGCTATGCTATGGCTGATTTATGAGGGGATCCTTCAGAATTTTATGCCTGATGACACTCGTTCCTTGTTAAGGAAGTCGGTGTCGATGATTGACGAGCCAGATACCTCGTTTAGGTACTTTGCATACCTTGTTAGCATATTAAGAGAGGCTGCCGACAATGCGCCTCCTGAAACAGTGTTAAAGAGCCTAAGACAAATCAATATATGTCTTTGGATCTTGTATGGCTGGTCAAGAAAGGAGAAAAACTTTGAAAGTGCTTACTTGTCTAGTGAGGTAGCATTATTGAATGCTTGGCATGTCGGTAATGCTTACTTTTCAAGGAAATCTAAAAATGCCAAACTAATTCAGTCAGTTATACTCTCTATTAAGAATACGTATTTTAAAATTAATCATGACTTTATGACTAAAGTCATCACCCCATACGCGCATGTATATGGTGCTATCTCTCGTGGAGTATGCTCTTCATCTACAGTTGATATTAACCTCAAACTTTTCGATTTACTTGGTCGTATCTCTATACTGGGAATGTGGGTTCTATGGGAATTAGAAATGTGTCAACAAAGTGATACTGAGTCTAAAGCCAGTGAACAACAAGCTGTATTTGTAGCTGATTGCATAATAAACTTGATCAGTAATAATCCTATCTTATTTTCACCACTAAAAGATGATCAAGTTATTGATATCACTCTTGCTGTACTATTTTTAGTATCAATATCGAAGATTACTCAAGTGAAAGATTGGCTAGAAGGAATGCTATTAAGAGTATCTGATAACTTGAGTAACAATGGCGCTTACCCCTGTATTTTCCATGATTACATGGATTTACTCGAACATCCTAAAAACGGTACGGCAGAATATTTCGAAAAATCTACAGCTGGTAGTATTTTGTACTCTAATATTGGGTGTTTTTCTGCCTTATTTAATTTTGATGAGCTTTATACCAAGTTAAGTGAAATTCAAGCTAATCACTTGTCACATTGTAGTATTCAGCTATGGTATCCAGATGAAGAGTCTGAAAAAGAACTATACATTGGTGGAAAATATCATGGATTTTGTTTGTCTGACTTTGATTTTAAATTCACTAAAAATGAACTATTAAGTTATATTTTTAGTGAATGTAGTGAAACCCTGTATTTTGAAAACTTATCAGCTATTAAGCATGGATTATTTCCGATAGTATTGATGGCTTGTAGAGCATATAAACTTCCTGTACCCCCTCACTTTTTTCTTCCTTTTGAAAAGAAGTAAGATAAAAGCGGGGCTTTGTTTCTTAATAGTGAAATCCAATGTTTGTCGGGTTTAAATCAAAATAATATTCTGATTACAGATAAACGCCTGACGATGAAACAAGGGTTTTAAGCGCCATACTGGCGCTCAGGAAGTACTCTGTAGTTATTTGTGCTTTTAGCCTATAAGCGGTTCAGTAGCTACTATACTATGAGTGTAGCAGGATCTCGTCTTGCCTTTAGTCCGTCGGAATTTTCCATACCTGATGTAATTCATGAAATACTAATCTATGATTCCATGAAACTTATTTCTGTCTAAAGATATGCACGGAGCATAAATCATTCATGCCACAAAGCTTACTAGCATTCATTTGGTGAATCGAAAACTGACGAATGAATTGCCCTACAAAATCTCATCTATTTACCTAATGTTCGGCCCTACCGTACAGCGACTAACAATGTATAGGTATACAATCGTATATAAAATTAGATGCTTTTGAGTGTTTTTAACCTCATTTGTTTGCGCATTTTTCCAGATAGTGTATTGGATAAAAACCTGATAAATTATTTGCATACAAATAGTTAACTGTGCGCATTTTTACTGGTAATGAGGTAAACGCGCATGCGCACTATACAAATGTTATATTTTTTAGGGAATATTTTATGAAAAATGATGCTTTATTTTATCCTCAGATTAGTTTGGATAACCCAAGACTAATAAAATCAATGGCTCTCTTATATGATAATGTATATCGAATTTGCCCTGACAATGTAATACCAGATGACCATCCTGAACTCCAAGCATTATTAGAGGAGGGAAGCATAGGTAAAATTATTGATCCCTCAAAATATTCAGAAGAAGCGTCTACACAATTTATTGAAAAATTGGGAGAGTGGGATGCCGCAGCTTTATCATTTGAAGACCATCAGATAAGTAGACTTCATACTGGAAAAACAGATGAGATCGTTCGGGATATGTTTCGTGACATTGGCTTCACCGAAGAGAATGATTGGATGTATGTACCAACAGAGTTTGCATCTAATTTTATGCTTTATATGGCAAATATTGTAGCTAAAAATAATAATTTATCATTATCTACTAATAGTATGGAGGCGTGGACAGCATCAAATTATTTTGCAACTAACGGAATTCTTGGCGATTATTTACAACCACCAGGTTTTGATAACGAGTATTTAGATGATCCATTTGCTATTTTTAATATGTTAATTAGTAATTTAACACCAGTGAATATATCAGAAATCCCTGCGGATAAAATTCTATTGTTTAGAGAAAAAAGACGAGATGAAATTTTAAATTTTCGTAAATGCGTTTTTGATCTCAAAGAGGTGATCGCAAATACTTCTGATGGTGACATTTCTATAGACCGAATTGAAGGTGCTGCTAAAAAACTAGCTGCTGCTCAAGATAATTATCGTAAAAGTGCAGATGTTATTAAAGCAAAAAAATGGTTTGGTTCGACAATGATGGGTATTCCTGCCCCTATTGCACTTTGTAAGCTTCTCGCAATACCAACAGCGACGACTATTGGTATTGCAGCTACTGGGATTGCTATAGGTGGTTTATATAGCTTAATGGCATCTAAAGAAGAGGTTAAAAAATTAAATAAAGATAATCCTTCTGCTTTTTTAACTGTACTAGGTCGTGATTTTAAAGGGCATTGCCGTGCAAGAGGAAGCAGAATGGGAGGAGACATAAATATGACAGCCTGGAATTCTATGCAAGAATATGTCGCAGATTAAAAATATAATCGGGTAGCTGAAGGCATCTAGCCTCCAGCCCCCACACAACCTTGCACGCTGCTCCGTACAGGGCGGTTCATTTAGAACGCCTAACCTAAACTCTCTGGTTAGCTTCTTGTTTCGAGAATGAACTTCGATCCATCCATCTCTTAGTGAACATAAACCCGCTTTCTTAAGATAGTTATTAGTAATGATAATGTGAGCGGTATAGTTTAGAGCCTAAGCACTAACTGATTTATGTCTCGTTTTTAGTTATGTTACCCAAAAAGCTATGTACGATTTAGTTCCGGCTAACCTTAGATGAGCAAGATCGTTTATGTTTTTTAACAAATTTCCAAACATTTCCCCACTTATGGGGTATTTTGTATAAATTGGTTGATTAATAGACTCTTGAGGTGGGGAGCTGGAGATGAAGGCATAGCCCCAAATTTTTATTCAGGCGTCAACGCGATTAAAATGTACAAACATTTTAATCGCATCAGAAATATCTAATGTCACAATAGCTCAATTTTAATGTGAAAAAACTCAAAGAAGAAATAACGAAACCTAGCGTACAATTAACTGAGTTATATAATCGTTAACCAATTGAAAATTATAATTTTCTTTGCTTAGCATGACATCGATTGGCTTGGCGCCATTAAAGGGATGATTATGATTGACCAAGTTCATAAACCCATAGATATTTTCAGGGTTGCTGAATAGTGCATTTAAACCAGCGTGAATATTCAGTATATATACCCAATCAACCTGAAGATGCGTGGGTAAAGAGCTGAAAATTATCATTGATCCGCGACGCTAAACTTTCACCAATATCGGGTAATGTTTCTTTGAAAAATTTATCCAGTGCGGACCTGAAATCTCGCTTATTTTTGAAGTACACGCTGTTCCTCGCGTGCTCATTCATGACCTTCCACAGTCTTTCTATCGGATTGAGGTTCGGGCTGTAAGGCGGTAAATAATGCAACTCAATATTGTGCGAAAT
>NZ_JAKKRV010000005.1:0-280229 GCF_025653985.1 Shewanella sp. SM69 | reverse complement strand
CATAACGATAAGGCAAGGCTCAATTTTCGCGACAAAGGGCAGCAAGTCTTTGCGTCTAAGCATTTTCTTTTTGATTAACTTGCCCGCTTTATCGACGCCAACAGCATGAAAAACAGACTTTGCGATATCTAAACCGATTGTAGTAATCTTCATAGGTGGACCCGTCCTCTTTCTGATGAGTTTTAGCGACTACATCGTGGCCCATTGCGAGGCCGATTTAAAGTGGATGGGTCCATTCCATTATCCATGCCTATCGACGTGCCGATGCGAGCCAAATGGCACCAGTAGAATATACAGGATTGATTTTTGCAGCCTTGTTAGGCTGGTGGATACTCGATGAAGAACTCAGCCTAGTGATTTTAATCGGTATTGGATTGGTCATTTTCTCATCCATATTGCCAAGCTACTGTGAGCTAAAGGCGAAATGGAAAAGCCGGCGAAGTTAACCTCGGCCGGCTCTTTAATTCGACATCTCGATCGCAATACAACTAAATCAATATGCCTTGTGCTTAGAAACGGAATTTACCGCCAATATACACACCATCTTCGAAAGTAAAATTGCGGGCATCATCGTATTCGAAGGCAATCTTGCGGTAACCAACATAAAGTGCCATGTTTGGCGTTATACGGTATTGCACTTTTGAGTCTAATTCATAATGACCATCAACATTGCCAAATGACAATACAGACGGTGCATAGTAAGCCGCGGCGTGCAGTGAAATATTGGGTCCCATTGATAGTGCATAACGACCACCAACAGAAACGGCACTGCCATTGGGTGAATAGTCAGACCAAAGCTGGCTTAACTGAGCACCGACCTCAAAGTGATGCACACCCGCATCATGAGTCATGTGCATTGCACCTTGAGCGATATGACCGCCTTCATCCGCATAGATATAACCCAAAACTGCGTTAGTATCTTTGTTCAATTGCAGTTCCAACTCAGTTGAAACCACATCGTTGTTCAACCCAAGATTAAATTCTGACGCATTCACTTGCAGCGCTGCTGCACTCAATAATAAGACACTTGCTACTCTGAACTTAGCCATAAAAAAACACCTCAATAATGACTGTGGGTAATAGCCGCGGATCATACCGAATAAATAAAGAAAATCAGCCTATTTGCGTATAAAGAGGGATTATTTGCGAGGAATATACAAATGTAAAACAAGATGAAAACACATTAAGATCTAAGTCTTTTCACTTGCAACACAATTAGACCGCAGGAGTACGATCGCCAACTAAAGACTGCATTATCGCTTCAGCATCGACATTAACGCTTAAAGCTAAGTAATACCAACCCACAGTATTTCCTGTGCCACGAATACTCAAATAATTACGCCAAAACTTAAAACCTGCCTTCAATAAATTAGCTTGACTCGACGTGTTTTCGGCGCGAATAGTGGCGTATAAAATCAAGATCCCCAAAGCCTTAGCCACTTCGATACGTTTTTGCGTTAAACCTTGAGCTATGCCTTGACGCCGATAATAGGGCGACACCACCAGATAACCCAATTCACCGACAGTGCCTTTATCGACAGTGCCTTTACCGGCTTTTATCGCGGCGCAACCGACAATCTCACCCTCGATAGTTTTCGCTAAGATCACCGCACGTGAATGGAAAAAGACCTGATGATCCAACGGATGAGCATTATCATCACGCCCATCAATTAATTGTGCCGCCAGTGCTAATTCTTCCGGCTTTTCACCTATAACAAACTGAATGTTATTCATATCCAGATTAAACCGTTAATGTTCCCAACATACGGTGAATGCACACCAAATTGCCGTGCATTCATCTTCCAAACTCACCCAAGAGCCCACGCTACAGATATAACAACGTCGCCATACCTAAGAAAGTAAAGAAACCCACCACATCGGTCACAGTCGTTAAGATCACTGAACCCGATAACGCCGCATCTTGATTAAACTTTTGTAACACCATAGGCACTATCACCCCAGCTATGGCAGCAACGGCCATATTAATCAATATCGCACAGCCAATCACTATACCTATCGTCGCTTCACCGAACCACCAGCCAGAGACTAAACCTATCACTATCGCCCACAAAAATCCGTTAACTATGCCAATGCCGAGTTCGTTTTTCATTAGCGAAAACAAGTTACCCGCCGAAATCTGTCCCATGGCCATGCCGCGGATCATTAGTGTTAGAGACTGGCTCCCCGCAATACCGCCCATAGAAGCAACAATCGGCATCAACACCGCTAATGCAACCACTTGCGATAGGACATTTTCAAATAAACCAATGGTCGCTGAGGCAAGGAAAGCCGTCAGTAAATTGATCCCAAGCCATACAGCACGGCGCTGAGCACCTTTCATAATCGGGGCGAACAAGTCGTCGGATTCATCCATACCCGCTGTTGCCATCAACTGCGCCTCATAATGCTCACGCACTAATGCCGTTGCGGTTCGTAGCGTCACACGGCCGATTAACTCTCCGGACTCATCAATCACAGGCAATTCAATTTCGCGGCTGTGCTCTATCGCTTCAGCCGCTTCTAAAAGACTCGTATCGGCGGATAACGCACGGCAGTCCTCAGACAAAAGTGAAATCAATAATTCATCGGGATTATGTTTAAAAATATCATAACGACGAACAGTACCTTGATACTTATCCAGATCATCAACGATAAACAAATTGTCGTTACAATCGAGCTCTATACGGCGAAAGAAGCGCTGCGCTTGAGCAACTGTCGCCTTATCACTGAGCACCAACATTTGATGATCGGTATAACGGCCGATTTCATTCTCAGAATATTGATCATAAAGTTCGAATCGTTGTCGCTGACGCTCCCCCATCTGAGCCAAGGCACGATCGGTAAAACTTTCAGGAAGATAATCACTCCACTCAATTAAATCTTCAGGGCTTAATTGCGCAAATAACAGATCCACTTCATTGTCAGGCATCCGCTTCAGGATCCCCATGCGTGGATCGGCACGCATCAGGCTCAGCACAGTCACTCTGTCAGCAAATTCAACTTGCTGCCAACGCTCATAACGCTCATCCAAGGGCAAGGACTCAAGCGCTAAGGCTATGGTTCCAGGTTCTGAGTCATTCAGAATTTCACTAAACACTTCAGCCTGTTCTTCGCCTTCAACTTCAGTGAGTTGTTGAACTACTTGCCCCACATCCGCTTGCATGTTTGTTTCGTATTCTGCGTCATTTTCTATCACACAGATGCCCTTTTCTTTAGCCACAAAATTGCTGTAACTATATTGATAATTAAGTAAATTAGCAAACCCACAAAATAAATTGCGCGCAATTATATTGCTGAAAATTATTTTAAGGTTTATGCTGTTTGGCTAAGATCCTACGGAGGTGAACATGACTACGAATATATACAGCCAATCAGCAACAGACATTCAAGGCAACGCGGTAAGCTTAGAGCAGTATCGGGGCAAAGTACTCTTAATCGTCAACACCGCCAGTGAATGTGGATTTACACCGCAATACAAAGGATTAGAAGCGCTATATCAAAAATACAAAGATCAAGGATTAGTGATTTTAGGCTTTCCTTGCAATCAATTTGGCGCCCAAGAAAAAGCCGATGAACAAGGCATTCAAGCCTTTTGTGAATTGAATTTTGGCGTGACGTTTCCGCTATTTTCTAAAATAGAAGTGAATGGCGAACATACGCATCCACTTTATCAATACCTTAAGAAAGCCGCTCCCGGCGTATTAGGCACTCAAGGTATTAAATGGAATTTCACTAAATTTTTAGTTAATCGCCAAGGCGAAGCAATCGAAAGATTTGCATCAACGACCAAACCCGAAGCATTAGAAAGTAAAATTGCTGCTTTGCTAAAATAATTTAATCACTATCTATTTGAAATCTTGCAATTTATAAAAATTTAGATTTATTTTAATTTTTTATGGAACTTTAACCGTACAAGGCCCCTCAAATGTATTGAACAGTGAATGTCTTTTTCATGTTCATCATCTCCCTGGGGCTTCTAGCGCAGTCCCCTTGACCTAGGAATAGGTCATTAGGCAACCATTAGGTTGCCTTTTTTTATCCCTTTATTTTATATGTAATATAAATGTAACAACTAAGTGTGGGCACTCAATATCTCTCAAAAACTTTTTTTGTCTTTTTTCTGATATCGGTGAACTTAATTAAAAATGGCGACTCTGAGTATAGGTAAGGATTAACGGATAAGATTAAATGCACCTTGAGAATGAAATATGTGAAGTCGCAGTTTCATGCACTCAAATGACACAGTTTCTGTTTTATCGCATTGAGTCGAATTGGTTGGTCGTTCATCATCATCTCCCTTTTGGGGCACAATAGAAAACACGCTAGCGCACTGAATTCTATTTGTATCCCGCACTGATTTCCTTGTGGCAACCTTAGGTTGCCATTTTTTTTGCTCAAATTTCAACAAGCGCTAACGCTAGCTCATAGATTAATAAATCTGGCATACGTTTAATTTTTATCCCCATGATTTCAATGTAAAACAAATGTAACACTTAAGTGTAAGCACTCAGTATTTCCCAGAAAAATGTCCCAGAAAATCTTTTTGAAACTTTTTGGGATTTTTTTTGATATCAGTGAACTTAATTAAAAATGGCGACTCTGAGTATAGGTAAGGATTAACGGATAAGATTAAATGCACCTTGAGAATGAAATATGTGAAGTCGCAGTTTCATGCACTCAAATGACACAGTTTCTGTTTTATCGCATTGAGTCGAATTAGTTGGTCGTTCATCATCATCTCCCTTTTGGGACACAATAGAAAACACGCTAGCGCATTGAATTCTATTTGTATCCCGCACTGATTTCTTTGTGGCAATCCATAGGTTGCCATTTTTTTTACCTAAATTTTTATAAGCTGAGTGATTTGTCCAATTGAACTTGAATCGAAGGATGGTAGCCTGCACGCGCCTTTGTATAGATGTCTTTTAATTCAGAGTGATATCCCGCAATTTGTAACTCAGCATAGAGTGGCCGCACAAATTTACCGCGTCCAATACGCACTAAATAGGCACTTAATGCCGGCAACACAGGATCATAATGATTACGAATCGCGACTCGAAACCAATCACAGGCAATTTCTGCATTAGTCGATTGGGTTAATTGGAAGGTTTCATCCAGATCCATCAATTGAACTTGACTAACGACTTCTGGTAATTGGGTCAGAAAATATTGCCAATGGTGCACTCGCCAATCTTTAACACTTAATCTGCCCGCTGCTGTTCCCTGTAGAAAACACGCCAGCGCATCATCGACTTTATCTAAACTCATGGATGTTGGTCCACAATAGCCCTTAGGTAAGCCTTCACCATAAATCCACGTTAATAGTTCAGCTTCAGTGATTTTATCTGCATGTAATTGCAGTAAAGTTTGTTTTGCGTACTCGACAAACACTTCGGTGGTAATGGCTTTAAACGCAAAATGATTCACATAAGTGAGTAAAAATTTATCAAATTCTACTCGCCCTAGCCTGCGCTCTAAATCATGGACAAACATCGAAGCCTTATCATAAGTAAAACGATTAAAGGCAAGATTAGGATCGTCCTGCTGCACATTAGCGGGTAAAGTTTGCTTACCCGTAGGCAAAGACGCGATTTCTTCTTTTAAGCGACCAAACTCTATTACCCATTCTAATTCTGCCTGTTCTTTGCCGTAGACAGCCTCGACAATACGGTTAGTAAAATAGGTCGTGAAACCTTCGTTTAACCAGAGATCACGCCAAGTCGCATTACTGACCAAATTGCCCGTCCAAGAATGCGCTAACTCATGGGCAACGGTTGACACTAAGCTTTTATCGCCAGCAATGAGTGTGGGCGTTAAAAAGGCTAAACGCGGATTTTCCATTCCACCGAATGGGAAACTCGGCGGCAAGATAATCATGTCATAGCGGCCCCATACGTAAGGACCTAACAATGACTCGACAACGTCGAGCATCTGTTCAGTATCTTCAAACTCTTTTGCCGCGGCCGCTAGCATGCTAGGCTCGGTATACACGCCGCATCTTGGACCTATCGCTTGAAAGGCAATATCACCCACAGCCAAGGCCATTAAATGGGTCGGAATAGGCTGTTCCATCTCAAAGTGAAACACACCATTAAGTGGCGTATCGGGATGATTCATCGCGCTCATAACGGCGCGCATGCCTTTGGGCACTTGCACCTTAGCATCAAAAGTGATCCGCGCCTTAGGCGTATCTTGTAATGGGATCCAACTGCGGGCATTGATCGGTTGCGATTGACTAAAGAGGTAAGGTAACTGTTTACCCGCGGTTTGCTCTGGCGCTAGCCACTGTAATCCTTGGGCGGACGGAGAGGTTTGATAGTGAATACAAACCTGCTTGCATGGAGATTCTGGTAACGTGATACACAATTTTTGCCCGAGGATGGGGTCAGCTTCATTAAGCACAAAGTCGAGCGGTTCATCATCCATTTCTGTTAATGCATTCACCCCCTCTATACCATTAAAGCAAGTCACAGCAAGTATGGTTAGATCTCGACTATCAAGCCAAAGCTCTGTTACATCACACTCAAGAAAATCCAAGGACAGCGTCGCTTTAGCGAAAAGACGCTGCGCGTCAAAATCCACCATGACATCCAAAGAGACATGGGTCACTTGCACTTGTTCGGTATTCGCAAAAGAATGGTAATCTCGGGTTAAATCCCAAGGGGCTACATCAGCTAACATACTCTTAGTTGGTTGCAACACTGTCGCCTCGATATTCAAGTTTTGAGCGGTATGTTCTAAATAGTGAGTTATGAGTTACCTTGCAGTGGTGACGGGCTTGATAACTTATCACTAATCATTGGGAGGTATTATCGACTGCAAATTTACTCAGAGGCAAATCGTAACTGAGCTCTAGAGCTCCTTAGGAACAAGTTTTTTGTAACAGTTCATCTTTGGGTCTAGGTACCGAGTTTGCAATAAGCTATCTCTAGCTTGCTGGATTTATCGGTAGTCACAGTAGAAGCAGCTAAAATTGAGACGTGCAAACTTGGCAAAAATCGAGTCAGCCTCTTTTTATAAAAACAAAATGCAAAATTATTTAAAATATTTCGCACTTTCCCTGAACTAATTTGATGATGCTGAGTCAGATATTATGAACCGAATCTTTGTAATGAGTTTCTTCGTTCATCATCATTCTCCTTTAGATGGTTTCTAGCGCGACCGTCCCAAGATTCCGAATTGGAATTTACAGCAACCTACTTAGGTTGCTTTTTTTATGTCTTTAATTTGGTCTAAATCCGACATCATCACACATTTAAAACCACAAAAACAAAAAGGACCTCCTAAGAGGTCCTTGATTAACAAGCCGTTTGGCTTACAAGCGAATACCTACTTGCTCTAAATCCTTAGCAACTACGCTATTAGGCACTGGCACATAGCCATCTTTCTCTACCACTTGCTGACCTTGCTTAGACAACACATAACGCAGGAATTCTTTTTCCATTGGTGCTAAGTCTTTGTTTGGTTGCTTGTTCACGTAAACGTATAAGTAACGTGATAGTGGGTAAGTACCATTAGCCGCGTTTTCAGCTGTAGCTTCGATAAACTCATTGCCTTTCTTAGCGATGGCAACAGCTTTAACACCTGCAGTTTTGTAACCGATACCTGAGTAGCCAATCGCATTCAAAGATTGAGAAACAGATTGCACAACAGAAGCTGAACCAGGTTGCTCGTTTACGTTAGCTTTAAAGTCACCTTTACAAAGCGCGTGCTCTTTAAAGTAACCGTAAGTGCCCGATACTGAGTTGCGACCGTAAAGTTGAACGTCTTTGGCAGACCAGTTACCGTCTAAGCCTAAATCGCCCCAACGTTGGATGTCACTGCTACCACATTTGTGAGTTGAAGAAAAAATGCCATCAACTTGCTCAACGCTTAAGCCTTTGATTGGGTTATCTTTGTGCACGAATACGGCTAAAGCATCGATAGCTACACGAATCGCAGTTGGTTTATAACCAAAATGCTTTTCGAACGCTTCAACTTCATTAGGCTTCATCTTACGGCTCATAGGACCGAACTGTGAAGTGCCTTCAGTCAACGCTGGTGGCGCAGTAGAAGAACCCGCCGCTTGGATCTGAATGTTGACGTTAGGGTACATTTGTTTAAATTCTTCTGCCCAAAGTGTCATCATGTTGGCTAAGGTATCTGATCCTACAGATGATAAGTTGCCAGATACACCGCTCGCTTTTTCATAAGTAGGCAGAGATGGATCAATCGATGCCATCGCAGTGGCAGAGAATACACCAGCGGCTGTTAGAGTAATCGCGCCGACAAGCTTTTTCAGTTTCATTATGTGCTCCAGTAGTAAGCTAACTAATTTGTAACTTAAGTTTCTTCAGACGCAGCCAGTATCAATCGCTACAATGACAATTCTATGTCCGTGATATGACACTTAAATGACAATGCACTATTTATCGCTTTTTTCTGTCATTAATACCAATCACATTAAATATCTAATCAGTTCAGAGCCTCACAGGCATTTCAATCCAAGGCGCATTGATGCAGAAATAGTTATTCCCTTTTAAGTCAATGCAACACCGGAGTGGGATGCTTGTGTGGCTCCCGAAGGGCGGCTGATGTTAACGGCATGGCAACGCGCTTTATACTGCGTTTAAGGCTTTCGACAGAGCACCACTCTGCCTTCAAGCCTTCGCCTTGTCTAAAGCGCGTTGAATCCCCGCTGAATGAACAGATATTTAATACTATTGGTATAATAAAGACTCAATAAACCTAGAAACAAAAACAGGCCCTAATGGCCTGTTTTTATTTCTAGATTTATTGTAAATATTTCACTCACACATACTATTTCTTACGTTCGATAAGATGCAAAGGGATAATAAAGCTAAAAGTACTGCCTTTACCGACTTCACTGCTGATTTTAAGCTTACTGTGATGGTGGTTAAGCGCATGTTTTACTATCGCTAAACCTAAACCACTACCACCGGTTTGCCTTGAGCGCGCACTGTCTACCCGATAAAAGCGTTCCGTTAATCGACCAATATGCTGAGCCGCAATACCTTCACCCGTATCCGTTACGCTAAAGATGGCACCCGTAGCCACACTGCACCACTGCACTGTAATTTTCCCGCCAGGTTCTGTGTAACGAATCGCATTAGAAATCAAGTTAGAACAGGCACTTCTCAGCTGCAATTCATTGCCGTGAGAATCAAGTCCAGGCTCACAATAGAAACTCAACTCATACTTATCTTGTGCCAGCGCCTTAGCTTCCTCCTTGAGCACCTCCATCAACTGCGTCATATTCACAGTGTTTTCGAGGTTAATATCCGCCGCATCTTCAATTCGCGATAACATCAATAGCTGTTCGACCATAGATTGCATTCGTCGTGTCTGCTGCTGCATCAATGCTAACGGCTTGACGTTCATCGAATCAGGTTCAGCCATGCTTTGCATCATTTCGAGGTAACCCTGTAGCACAGTGAGCGGCGTTTTTAATTCATGCGACACATTCGCGACAAACTCTTTTCGCATTCCCTCAAGCTGACGTATACGAGTGATATCCCGCGCAATTAACAGTAACTGCCTGTCACCGTAAGCCATGATACGGATTTCAAGCAAACGCCTATCCGATACCGGCGAAGGTAACTCCAGCGGCTCTTTGTATTGTGCGGATTTAATGTAAGCAGAAAAATCAGGATGACGAATTAAATTATCGATTCGTTGACCATTATCCTGTGGCCACACAAAACCGAGAATGAGTTGCGCTAACTTGTTACACCATAAAATATTATGCTCTGAATCAAGCACGACAGCGGCATCGGGTAACGCCTCAGCACCTTGACGAAATCGTGCCAGCAGTGCGGCCAGTTGACCGACTCGTCGACGATTCTTCCCTTGAAGGCGATAAATACCGTTAAATACACCTTCCCAGCTCCCACTGCCCTGCGGCGGCGTGAGTTTTCTATCCCGCCATAACCAAAAGTTAAGCCGTGATAATTGTCGGTAATGCCAGCAAACTAACCCTAGCGTGCCGATAAAGAGTATCCAGAGAAGTTTCCCTACCAATAAACCTATTAGCGCGCAAAGCAGTAGATATAAACCTAAGCGCGTAAACAACCGATACCCTGAATAAGAGTCAGACATAAATAAACCCAAACATCAGGCTAAATAAGAGGAGCACAAGATAGCGTAAAAGCTAACTTGTGCCTAACAGTTATTCAGCACTAAATGCGTGTAGAGAAACGATAACCAGCGCCACGAACCGTTTGGATCAAGCGATCATGACCAGACTCTTCAACGGCTTTACGAAGGCGTCTGATATGCACGTCAACGGTTCTGTCTTCAACATACACATTGGTGCCCCACACATTATCGAGCAGCTGTTCACGGCTGTAAACACGCTCAGGATGGGTCATGAAAAAGTGTAATAAACGAAATTCGGTTGGGCCCATATCTAATACAGTTTCACCCACACTCACCCTGTGACTCACAGGATCGAGCATTAAGCCCTGTACATCAATGGTTTCTTCTAAACGAGTCGGTGCACTACGACGCAATACAGCTTTAATACGTGCGACCAGCTCTTTAGGGGAAAAAGGTTTAGTGATGTAATCATCGGCGCCAACTTCGAGGCCTTTGACTTTATCTTCCTCTTCACCGCGGGCGGTTAACATAATGATCGGAATTTGGCGCGTAAACTCATCTTGCTTTAAGCGTTTCGCCAATTGAATACCACTTCCGCCAGGAAACATCCAATCCAATAAAATCAGATCGGGGTAAGGCTCCTTTAGCAGCGCAATGGCCGAATCAAAATCTTCCGCCGCAGAGGTGGTAAACCCATGCTGTTCCATTACAAAAGTCAGCATCTCGCGGATGGCCAACTCGTCTTCTACTATCAATATCCTTGCAGTCATAAGTGATTTTCTGTCAGTGAATGTCAACACGGCTATTATTAGTCATTTTTATTACAAATTTATGAATAAGTGCGCCGCTTGAGCCATATAGTAGTAATATTTGTCATAATAAGTTTATATAACTGTTTGTTTATAGCAATAAAAAAGGAGGCTATATGCCTCCTTAATTGAGCTTTAATGCTAGATTTAGAATTTGTGTTCTAAGCCAACACCAATGTATTTGTCATCATCTGTAGACGCTTCTAACGAACGGTTCGTGTAGAAAGCGAATAGTTTAGTTGGCTTACCTAAGCTGTAGTCTGCACCTACCGACCATGAATCACCAAGTTCTTCCATATCTTGGAACTGAGCTTTTAAAGTAACAGCATCGATATCATAGGCAGCGCTTAATAGATAGCCGTTAGCACTTTCTGCAGTGACTTCAACTGGCATCGACGTTGCAGAATCAAATTTATAGGTTTGTTCTTGTTGCTGGTACATACCACCCAGTTTAATACCGGCTAACTTAGCTTGTAAGCTGGCACGAACAATCTCATATCCAGACACATCTGAGTCATAGGCAAGAGATGCATAAACGGGCGTTTTCTTCAGTTTCGCATCACCATACATGGCCGCTAAGCTAAAACCATCTTGAGCAAATTGACCTTTTACATCATTTCCTTCGGCAACATAGGTAACACCGAATACAAAATCACCAAAGGAAGGCGTAAGGTAAGTCGCCGTTTGAGCAGCGCGAACTTCACCCTTGAACAGCTTACCTAAGTCACCTGAAAGGTCGTTAAACTGATCAACATCACCTTGAGAAATTTTCAACAAGGTATCATTACGACCCACAGAGAACGAACCAAATGCGCCTTTCAAACCAACAAATTGGTTACGTGCAGTAAAGTTATCGCTTGATGCTGCACCTGTATCAACTTGATATTCCACTGTGTAGAAAGCTTCCAGCGAGCTAGACAGCGCAAAATCACCCTTCACACCAAAACGAGAAGCATTACTTTGAATAGTTGTTGTAGCATCACCTTTCTCATCATTTGATTGAGCAGTGACATTCAACTTACCATAAACAGTCAGTGGCTCAGCGGCATTAGCTGAAGCCAGAGTTGCAGAAGCTAGCGCAGAAGCAAGTAGAGTTTTACAAAAAACGTTCATCATTTAATCCTTTCGACGTTATGTTCGTCTTGGTTATTGGTTTGGAACGACCGAAAGTTTGCAATGAATGTGTTTCAATTTTATTTCAATTGTGACCATTAACGTTGGCGAGCAAAAAAGCTGACGTGAAGCCAGGCACAAAACCCAGTAAAAATGCAGGCTGCAGCTAAGCTAATTATTATGTTACAGTTTAATGAATTCTGATCCTCAGTTAAAAATCAGCTATTGAACACAGGTTTACCCCGTCCAAACTATGCCGTAAACTGCCACTTTAATTTTCAATGGGCGCCTCTTATGTGGTTTAAAAATCTTACTCTTTATCGTTTCAATAAACCTTTTGCCGTCGAAACCGAAGCGCTAGAAACTGCGTTGGCCGATTTTACTTTCTCCCCCTGCTCAAGCCAAGATGTCAGTAAATTTGGTTTCTCAAATGCGTTAGGCAAAAAAGGCAGTTCTTTGGTCCATAGCGCTGACAATCGTCATCTGATCTGCGTGACTAAAGAAGAGAAAATTCTGCCAGGCCAAGTCATCAAAGAAGCCTTAGAAGAAAAAGTGGCTCTCATTGAAGATGAAGAAAATCGTAAACTGGCGAAAAAAGAAAAAGATGCGCTAAAAGATGAAATCATCACTAGCCTACTCCCACGCGCTTTTTCGCGCCGAAGCCAAACCCACGCCTTGATTTTACCTGAGCTAGAAATGATCCTCGTTGATAGTTCAAGTGCCACTAAGGCCGAAGAATTATTAGCGCTATTACGTAAAGCTCTCGGCAGTTTACCTGTGATCCCACTGAGCTTTAAAGCGCCAGTCGAATCCAATTTAACTGAATGGTTAAAACTTGGCAGCGCGCCATTACCCTTTGAAATGCAAGACGAAGCCGAGCTAAAATCTGAAGCTGATGAAGGCGGAATTGTGCGCTTTAAGCAGCAGGATTTGAAAGAAGACGAAGTGTTAGCTCACTTAGCAACAGGTAAGCAAGTACACAAGTTAGCGCTGCATTTCGGCCAATCGATTGCACTATTATTGCAATCAGATGCCAGCGTGAAGCGCCTTAAATTCTCTGAAGAATTTAGAGCAGGGAACGATGAAGTCGGCACTGACGATCCTATGGCTCGTTTAGATGCAGACTTTGCCCTAATGGGCAGCGAGTTAGTCGCCTTGATGCATGCACTCGTGGCCGCCCTTGGTGGACTCGAAGACGCACAAGTTTAAGCAAAACTCGTTAAGCAGACGAGATCTGCAACTCGCTTGTTAGACTGAGCCGTACAAGATAAGAAAAGGCGCCTCCATCAAAATAATGGTTGCGCCTTTTTTATGACGATTTTACTTTAGGTGGCTTTAAGACAAAGGCATTTAGATGCTAAATATGAAGTCATAACCACATTAAGCTTTAGTCGCTAACTCGCCTTTATTGTCAAACGGCCAATCAATGCCTAACCAAGTCTTGAAGAAAGCTTTTTGCTGTTTAGTCGCTTTTGCATCCCCCTTGAGCACTAGCTTACCGCTTTGCTGCTCGCCAAGGATGAGCTGTACTTGCTTGATTTTATCGTTGCTAAATAATATCACCTCTACACTATCGCCAACCTTAAAGTCTTTGATGCGCTTATAGAAACCCGCAGCAGTCACCTTGAGACCATTAATCGCCAATACTTCATCCCCCGTAACTATGCCCGCTTGCCAAGCAGGACCATTACGCAACACTTGGTCTAACACTAAAGAGCCATGGGTACTGCTCAAGGTCATTCCCGCAAATGCCTCAGCTTTTGAATCTTTACCATAGGACAGATTTAACCCTGCCTGTGATAATAATTCTGGGAAATCTAAACTCATGGGACTATTCACATTGGCTTGCCACCAAGACGCATAATCTTTGCCAGATAAGTCTTTAAGAATGTACTGAACATCACTAACACCATAGCCTTTTGGTACGCGATGATCTTGATATAAACGACGGTGCACATCGCGATATGAATACTTAAGCTCGGAGTCTTGCAGCAATGAAAAATCTAAGGCTAAAGAGGTTAAGTAGCCCTCTGAGTAAATATTTACACTGTGGTTAATGGCATAATCGCCACCAATACTGCTCCACTCCCCTGCACTCGCCTCTGCCACAGATTGAGTTTCACGACCCGGATTGAGTTGGTTTTTCTCGACGCGCTTGGCTAAATCTTCGAGGAACTCTTTAACTGTTATGACTCCAGCCCGCAACAGCAACTGATCTTGAAAATAACTGGTAGAACCTTCAGCCATCCACAGTAATTCCGTCATATTTTCATGTTGATAATCATAGGGAACTAATCCCTCGGGACGATAAGCCTTCACGTTCCAGGTATGAATAAACTCATGGGATGCCGTGCTAATAAAGCGCAGGTAGTCCTTGCGTTCACGGAAACTAAAGCGCGGCAGTTGAATGACAGTAGAGTTTAAATGTTCTGTCGCGCCACTGGCACCACTCGTTGCATGCACCATATACACGTAACGATCAAAAGGATAATCATCCCAAATCACCTTAGCTTGACCGCTTAAGGCTTTAAGATCTTTCACTATCGTATCAGTGTCATAGTTACCTTCCCCCCAAAACACCAATTCATAGTTTTTACCATTAGCACTAAATTGTTTATGGGTACTCACACCAGTTTCAATCGGGGAGTCGATCAACACATCATAATTAGGGGCAATAAAGGAATGAGCGGCCTTACCCGATGACATCCCAGAGTAACTTTGCCAATTTTTAGGTACTTTTAATTCTACGGATATTGGTTCAGAGCGAAATTGCGGACTGTACATGAACACACCGCTAGCATCTAAATAGGCATGGCTCGCGTCAATATGGCGCACCCTTTGGCCTAATTCATTAGCATACAATTGATAACTGACGGTAACACGGGTTGGCTGCGTGAGCGCCACTTGCCATTCACCGCTCGCGGTGCGCTTCCATTGCAGTTCATGACCTTGACTATCTTTAGCACTAAATCAGCGCACACCATCGGCCAAAGGCAATACTTGATATTTGCCTGTCCGCCACACAGGGAGATTCACCGTAAAATCGTTCGTCTTCACTTCAGGAAAAGTGACACTCACTTGGGCAATATGGTGTTCGGGTTGAATAAGGTCGATTTGGTATTTCACATCGGCCAATACTTGACCCGAAAATAATGCGCTCAATATCAAGATTGATAGTCTGTTGGGTTTCACTCTTGCTTCCTTCTGTTATTATGCTTCTTATGATTTTTCCAAGTATAACAAGTCGATGTAGCATCCTCATTAGGCGCTAACAAAAGCTAACAAAATAAGTTCCTTGACTAAAGGAATGAGGAATCACAGTTCAAATGCAAAAACTCACGGTTATTATATTTACTCTGTTGCTGTCACTGCCTTTTACAGTCCAAAGCCGAGATCTCGAAGCGGATGAGGTTGAGTTAAGAGAATCACCGCAGCAAATGTATGATGCGCTCAACAAAACGATTTCCTTTCCCCTCGCATTTCAAAACCGTGACCAATTTGAGCGCGCAGCCCAAGAGCAAGGCTACAATCCACTCGAATTTGAACAGATTTTGTATTTACTGGCCCGCCTCAATATGGAGCCAAACGTTAAAACCAAGGTCGATTTTCAAAACGCAAAAAGCTTGATTGAACTCCTATCGACTGCGGCGCAATCGCCCTACGAACTTGCCATGGTCGCCATGTTAAATGGCCGTTACCTTGGCCGTACTGAACAGAAATATCAAGAAGCGATTGGTCTTTATAATGAAGCGCTCACCCGCATCAACGACAGCTATGACATCGAAGCATTAATTCTTAAACACAATATTCATGAACATCTAGGTGGCTTACATTTATTGATCCGCCAAGAAGTGCCTGCACTGATGCACTTCCACACATACCGCGACATTGCCTATAAACTCAGAAACGATTACTTAATCGCGGCGGCTGAAGCGAGGCTTGGCTTTTATTACAATTTTAATCAGCAGCTTACAAAATCATTACAGCATTATAGTGAAGCGATTCGGATCTCCAATCGTTCTAATTACCCATCAATGAAAACCAATCTGCAATTGCAACTTTCTAAAGTATACCGTGACTTAAAGCAGTGGGATGAAGCGCTTAAAAACGCTCATGAAGCCGCAGCTGGCTTTAAAAAGATGGGCAATGACACTTATCTTTCAAGTTGTATGACAGTGATCGCTATGGTCTATGGCGAACAAGGGGATTGGCATAAAGCGATTGATTACTACCTAAATGCCCAGCAATTAGATGCAAAACGCGGTAACTACATCGCACAGGGGCTTAATTTCCATAATTTAGGACAAGCCTACTCAAATATTAAAGACAATGTTAACGCCCTAAAATATTTACTGATGGCCAATCAAATATTCAAAGAAAAACAAAGCCATCACTATCAAGTTTATAACGAACTCTTAATTGGTGAAATCGCCCAAACCAACCAAGATTGGCCGCTGATGATGACCCATGCCGATATCGCATTAGCACTCGCAGTCGATTTAAAACTGGTCGATGAACAAAAATCCGCACTCACACTTATCGCCTCGGCGGCGCAAAAATTAGGTGAATTATCAAAAACCATCGATGCCCAAGCCCGTATTATTGAGCTAAGTAAAAAGCCAGCTGAGACAGATAAAGACTCCCCTGTGTCGGCCTCTGCCCTTGCAGAGCAACAGCTTAAACTTGAGCTCAACATGCTACAGGGAAAACTCGTTGAGACAGTGAAAGAAAGCAACAACACTCACACGCTACTGCTCATTTGCAGCCTTATTGCCGGACTCTTGCTGCTCGTGATTATTTTCATGCTACAAAATCGTCGCAAAATAATGGCTAAAAACGCGGCATTAACTCAATTAACGCTACAGGAACCCTTCACTCACAATTTAGGGTATGCCGCATTATTAGCGCACTTAAGCCATAATAAAAGTCAGGAATCCACAACGGCACTCGCGATTATCGCCTTCCCCACCCAACTTACGGCGGATCTGGACTCTGGCCAATATTTTAGTGATGCAGTAACAGCGCAAATTGCCAATCATCTAACGGATGCACTCGCAGCATCTGTTTATGTGGTACGCCAAGGGGTATTTGCGGTTCGTTTCACGCAACCTATTGAGCCGACACAAATACTCAGCCAAGTACGCCTGAAACTCGATCAACAGCAAATCACACATCATTTCCGTCTTGGCTTTGCACATTTGCCACTTTTAGCAAAATCAGAAATTAAAATGGCAGCGAAATTAAAATTTGAAACAGTGCAGATGGCGCTTGCCTGTGCCCGTAGTTTAGATGGCAATAACGACTATTATGTCGCTCTCAGAGCCCTAGACTTTGTTCCTTTGAGCTTATTTGCAAACCCGTTATTTTTGCACCTTGAAAAAGGCATTGAGCGTGGATTAATCAGATTAGAGACCAACGGCAATAAAGAGGATATTCGCTGGCCTTGCTGGGAAAATAACCAAGATAGGCAATTATTGGAAAATATTTGATCAATATCGGTAATTAATCACAGAGTCACAGGCAAATCGCATTTGCACTCTACGCCCAGTGTTATAACATTAGTATCATATGAGTTAACAGCTAATCTGGACATAGGATTGTCATGTTTTTTAGCCTTGCAGAGTTAGGACAATACTCAGGATGAAGGATTCAAGCGCTACAGTTTCACAACTTGCCTTGCTGCAACAGAAACTCCATTCGGCCAAACTTGCCCTTGATGAAGTTAATGAAGATAGAAATGCAAAGTTACAGACATTACTCCAATTTATTGGTCACTTAAGCCTCGCCTGTAAAGGGCAAAATCTTGAGCTGGATAATAAACTCGCCAAACTTCGCCATAACTTAAATACGTTTGAGCGAGTCGATGAGGCATTGCCAGAATTAGTTGATGTCGAGCGCCTGCTAAAAGGCCAATATCACCATGTGATGGTACAACTCGAAGAGAGTCGTACTGGATTGTCACAGGTGATCCGTCAGATCCAACGCGTTAACTCAGCACCTGAAAAACTCAAAAAAGAAGTCAATTACTTCAAGCAAGATCTGGCTAAACCTTTTCATACTGTGTGGGAATATATACCTAAAGTTAAGCAAATCATTGGCTTCTACGAAACCATATTACAGCTACAATTTAGCGAATCTGAAAAACTTGATGTCTTACCAAAGCACAGGCAACTAGCCCATGAGCTGGCGCAGATGATTTCGGAAATCGAGTTCCGTAAAGATCAACGTGACCAAGTATTAGTGATCAAAGAAGTACTCTCTTCTGAGATTGAAGTTGATAGCTTGCTCGAAGCCTACCAAACCATTTTAGCGTTATTGCTTGATAACATCGCCCGCGAGAAATCGGCATCCCAAGAGTTTTTGTTTGCACTCAATGATGCCTTAGCCGCGGTACGTGAGGTGGTGAGCGAGTCTTACAATCACAATCAACGTAGCTTCCAATTAAAAACCCAGCTGAATCGTGAGATTAACACCCGCGTCGATAACGCAGGTGAAATCATTATCGATGTGGAAGACGTCGTTGACCTTAAAGCTCAACTAACAGAGCAACTTAACTCTATCCGCTCGGCATTAGCCCGTAAAGAAGCCCTAGAGCAAAGAGAGCAAGCCTTGTTGCGCAAGTCGATGGAGACAATGCGCAAAGAGCTTAATGAGTTAAGTAGTGAGGCTAACACCTACAAAGAGCGTTTGTTTGAACAACAAAAACTCAACTTACTCGACAGCTTAACTCAATTGCCTAACCGTGCTGCATTAGAAGAGCGCATGGAGCTAGAATACCGTAACTATCAACGGCATAAGTCCCCGTTGTGGGTTGCCGTTGCCGATATCGATCACTTCAAAACCATCAACGACAGTTTTGGCCACAGCACAGGTGATAAAACCTTGCAAGTTATAGCAATGGCATTGAAAAACTCCCTGCGAGATACAGAATTTGTAGCCCGCTATGGCGGTGAAGAATTTGTACTGCTATTACCTGATGTGGCCCCTGCTGATATCGCTCAACTTTTAAACAGAGTGCGCGAGAAAGTAAAAAATATTCCATTTAAATTTAAAAATCAGAGAATTACAGTTACAGTATCTATAGGGGCTGCGCAAGTTATGGGAAGTGAACTCATACATGAGACCTTTGAACGCGCCGATGCAGCACTCTACAAAGCGAAACACGAAAGCAGAGACAGGGTTGTGATTGACGTATAATTAAGCCCCACTATACGCCTCCTCTAATCACTCCTGTCATGACGAAGGAGTGGTAAATGATAGTAAAAGTCAGCCCAAAAGGCAGCATGGATCAGCTTTCGCAACTTGAAGTTGATCGACTCAAAAATAGTGCCAAAAGTGCCCTATACCAACTGTACCGCAACTGCTCCTTAGCAGTGCTTGCCGCGGGTTTAAAAACCGACAACTCTAAAGCCCTATTCGAGCAATACCATGATTTCGACATCAACGTTCTACAACGGGAGCGTGGTGTAAAATTAGAACTGGTCAATCCCCCCGAACAAGCCTTTGTCGATGGTCAAATTATCACGGGAATTCAAGAGCATCTGTTCTCAGTCTTACGCGATATCCTTTATATCAGTGATAGATATGACTCACTAAAACACATTAATCTGACCAATGCCCACCATATCACCAATGTGGTGTTTGATATTCTGCGTAATGCACGGGCGATAGCACCGATGAAAGACCCTAATGTGGTCGTCTGTTGGGGCGGACACAGTATTAATGCCATCGAATACCAGTACACACGTGAGGTAGGTTATCAACTTGGCCTAAGGGAATTAGATATTTGTACTGGCTGTGGTCCAGGTGCGATGGAAGGTCCGATGAAAGGTGCGGCGATAGGCCATGCCAAGCAACGGATTAAAAATGCACGATATATTGGTTTAACTGAACCAAGTATTATTGCCGCCGAGCCACCAAATCAAATTGTCAATGAACTGGTGATCTTACCCGATATTGAAAAGCGCCTCGAAGCTTTCGTGCGCTTAGGCCATGGTATTATTATCTTCCCTGGCGGTGCTGGCACGGCTGAAGAATTACTCTATATATTAGGTATTTTACTTAACGAAGAAAACCAACAAACACCTTTCCCGCTGATACTCACAGGCCCAACGGAGAGCGCAGATTACTTCATTAAGATTGATGAGTTTATTGCCTCAACCTTAGGACCCGAAGCTCAGAAAAAGTACCAAATTATCATTGATAATCCCACTGAAGTGGCACGCATCATGAAGCAAGGAATGGAGCAAGTAAAAGCCTATCGCCGCTCAACGGGTGATGCTTACCAATATCAGTGGGCACTGAAGATAGAGTCTGAATTCCAGCTACCTTTTGTCCCGAGCCACGAGGTGATGGCAAACTTGGACTTGCACTTCCAAACCAATAAAGCCGAGCTTGCCGCCAACCTTCGTAAAGCGTTTTCGGGTATAGTGGCGGGTAACGTCAAGTCGGAAACAATCAAGCACATAGAGCGTGATGGCCCCTTCCAATTAAAAGGCGATCCCAAGCTCATGGATATGATGGA
The DNA here is from genome assembly GCF_025653985.1 of Shewanella sp. SM69. Classification (NCBI taxonomy): domain Bacteria; kingdom Pseudomonadati; phylum Pseudomonadota; class Gammaproteobacteria; order Alteromonadales; family Shewanellaceae; genus Shewanella; species Shewanella sp. SM69. Next base: position 259,685 of record NZ_JAKKRV010000005.1, on the reverse strand, counting down.
TAAACTCTTAAGTGCATTTGTACAACAACAAAGAATGAAGCTTCCAGGAAGCGCCTATATTCCTTGCTATCAAATAGTGAAATAGAGAGCGAAGCAACAACACCCCATGAACAAGTTTTTAATCATCGATGGTCTCAACTTGGTTCGCCGCATCTATGCGGCGATCCCCGATGAATCCGATATGCAAAGCCTCACAGAGCGCGTCAGTTTGGCATGTACTAAACTGCTGCGGGTGCATCGCCCTACCCATGTGGCTATCGTGTGGGACGGTGATGAAATCTCATGGCGTAAACAGCTTTACCCCGATTACAAAAAAGGCCGTAAACCTATGCCAGAGCCGCTGGCAAAAGGCCTTGCTGCGCTGCAAGATCACTTAACCATGATGAACATTGGCTCTATTTATGCGGCGGCTGAAGCCGATGATGTGATTGCCACTCTAGCGATAAAAACCGCCAAAGCGCAGGGTGAAGCCATAATTGTGTCCACCGACAAAGGGTTTAGTCAGCTCAATCATCGCCAAATCAGCCAGTGGGATCACTTTAATCAGCAGTACTTAGATATCGCTGCATTGGAACAAAAACTCGGTGTCGAACGCAATCAATTTCTCGACTTGATGGCGTTAGCTGGCGACAGCGGTAATAAAATTCCCGGTATTGCAGGCATAGGCCCTAAATCAGCCGCCGAATTATTGAAAACCTTTAGAAGCTTACCAACCTTGTTTTCATCGCTATCTAACTTAGGCGCTAAACAGGCCAAAAAACTTGCCGAAGGTAAGGAGATGGCAAGACTCAGCTATAAGCTCGCACAGTTACAAACAGACCTGCCACTCAATATTAATTTAAAAGATTTTCGCGTGATGAACTCCTTGCCTGATAATAACTGCCTGCCTGAAAACCCAATCAATCCAGCCTAAACATCTGTTAATATAAAGTTGCAATTAACGCATTTACCTTAGAACAACAAAAGCGTATTTTATGGACGTAATAACGTGACTCATTTAATGAGGTAAAGGAATAACTGTAAATGAAATCAAAAGTTTCGGTAATCATCGGTAGCATTTTCGCCGCCTACGTCGCCTTTGTCGCTGTGGTGGTACTCGTTTATGAACCTACGCCAGATGACATGAGTTGGGAGGACAGACAATCCTATAACAGCCAAAAAATGAACGAGTTAGCGCTAGGGCAAAATATCGTTTCAGTAAAACAGTTACTAGGTAAAGCTGACTTTTCAGAGGCCAAAGCCGTAAAAGAAACCAAGCTACAGGTGCTCTTTTATCGCACTCACCATGAAAAATCAGACGGTGTGACCACGAAAGAGGAATGTACCCCACTTATTTTTAAAAATGATCAATTGATTGCTTGGGGCCAAGATACCTATAAGCAATATCTCGATGCAGATACTGAAACAGCCCTCAGCTCTGCCCAAGAGACATTAACCAGTAAATAAATACGACTGACAGTTAAATAAAAACGCCACCGAATCGGTAGCGTTTTTATTTTGACAATCAACGAATTGACTCAATTGTAAAACAACTAAGCCAATTTCCTATTCATCATCGGCCTTATACTCAACATAGGCTTCACCTTTGCTGAGCCATTCTGGCGCAGGTTTTCCCTTCAGATAATGGTCGAAATATTGCATCATGCGAATGCTGTAATCGAGCTTGTTCGGGTACTTTTTCAAGTGATGCGGCTCATCCTCGTATTGCAAGAACACCACCTCTTTACCCGCACGGCGCATGGCTAAGTACATTTCAACACCTTGTTCCCAAGGCACTGCATCGTCCTTATCACCAAACATGATCATCAAAGGCGTTTGAATACGGTCAGCATAAAATACTGGCGAGTTTTCAATATACTTTTGCGGCGCGGCAAACAAACTTGCGCCAATACGACTCTGTCCGGTTTCATATTGGAACTGACGCGCAATACCTGTGCCGTGGCGAATACCGCTATAGGCACTGGTCATGTTCGATACTGGAGCACCTGCAACCGCCGCCTTAAACATCTTAGTTTGAGTAATGGCAAACGCCGTTTGATAGCCACTCCAAGAATGACCTTGCAAACCAATAGCATCGGGATCGGCAATGCCTATCTCAATCAGCTTTTGCACGCCAGACGTGAGCGCTTGTACTGAGCTCGCCCCTGGGTAACCAATTTCAAAGCGAATGTCCGGTAGGAACACCGCATAACCATTATTGATGTACCAAGCAAAGTTAGGTCTGTGGTTAATGTTCATCTGCGGAAAGGCGTGCAGTCTATCCGTCATAAAGCGATAGTAATAAACCAGTACAGGATAGCGCTTACCCGCTTGATAATTCGTCGGCTTGATCAGCACGCCATCTAACGGTTTACCATCGCCATTTGTCCAGTGAACTAACTCGGATTGGCTCCAGTTAAAGGCTTGACGCTGCTTATCTAAATCGGTTTGCTTAACTGCATTTTGCGGTGCGCTATAGTTAGCCGTATATAAGTCAGGGAATAAGTCAAAACGCTCCTTAGAAAACACGATAGTATCGCCGTCTTTACTGCGTCCCAATACTGTCAGCTTATACTCACCTTGCATCAACGTCTTCACGCCCGCTTCGCCCAAGGTGGCTTGATAAAAACCATCGGCCTTGGTTTTATCACTATAACCGTGGAGTAACACAGTGGCGTTATAGGCAAGCTCTGTCGGCTCATCGGGATTATCGACTAAGCCCTCAAGGCGATATTGAATTTTCTGGGTGCGCCCTTTACCTGCGGTTAAGGCAAAACCCGCCTTAGATTCGGTATTAAACTGCCAAACATCGTATTTGTCGTAAACCAAGAAACCCGCATCATTTTTAAGCCAAGGACCAAAACCATATCCTGGAGCACTGGATGGATAATCGTGGTCTTCATCGGCAAAACTGACCTTTAGGGATTTTGTGAGATTAGTGCGACGGTCCTGTGCAATATCATAGAGATACACATTACTTTGCTGATAATAAGCCACATACTTGCCATTTCCCGACAGCGTAGGCTCGGCATCACTCGGCTGTTGTGTCAAAAATGGCACTTTACTGCCAGTATTAATATCGACCAGATAATAATCTTGGTAGAAGCCCGCCCACGTCGCCATCTTGCGATAGGGCAAATCTGAACTGGCCAACATAAAGCGTTTATGTTGTGAAATCGTCACATCTGGAACAGTTTTATCGCCAAGCTGCACCACGTTATTCGAACCTAAATGCAATACCGCAAGGTAAGTGCGTTTTTGCTCGTCCTCATATTGCTTGATTTCATTAGGCTTAATACGAGGATCATCCCCATGCCATACCTTAAGCCCACGCTGTCCAGTGACAATATTTGTATCGAACAGGTCTTTTTCTTCGGTGATCTTCTGCAAACTGAGCTGCTGACTCACCTCAGGTACGCGGCCAAAGAACAGCCGTTCGCTATCCAATGAGAAGCTTAAGCTAGTGTAGCGATTCAGTTTCCACTCGGGTGATTCTGGGGGGGTACTGATTTTGCCCGACAGCAAATCCACCAGCGATAACTGATAGCTGCGGCCATAAGGTAACTCGCTGTCTTTGCCCTGCGTAAATGCAAGCCAACGACCATTTTTAGCCAGCGCTAACGCACCAATCTGTTGGCTAGGCGAATCAAAGGCAACGGTTTTTTTGTGAGTGTTTAAATCGACTAACTGCAATTGATGTTGCTTATTGGTGATATCGTTCACTGCCAGCGCGAGTCTACGGCTTGCCTTATCAAAAACATAGCCAGTAACCTGCTCGACATCAATTCGCTTTGTTTGGTCTTCTAAACTGAGCAACGTAAAACGTCGACCTTGGTCAAACTTATCGACCTTTGGCTTATCAATATTCGCAGGGCTTTGTGTGCCTGCTTCAGCGAGTTTTTCGGTAGTTTTAGGCTCAGCATCTTTTTTGGACTCTTCATCAGCCTCAAACCAAATCGCCAGATGCTTACCGTCATCACTGAACACAAATTCCTTCACACGCTCGAAGCGAGTTTGCGTGCCAGTTTGAGTATCGAGCAACACCATGTCGGATTTGAGCTTTTTCTTCGCCTTGGCATCACTCGTCTCACGCGTAAGCAAACTCGGTTTAACCACCACAGCCACATAACGACCATCATGGTTCACCAAGGGATCTGACGCACCCGAGATTTGATAGCTTTGCTGCGACAGGACATTTTTCACAATGACGTGACTATCCCCGCGATCGGGCGCAGACTCGACCGCGATGACTTGCCCCTTGTCTGCAATAATCGGCTTTTCAAGGGATTCAAAATGCATAATGTCTGTTAGGGTGAGCGGTTTAGTGCTGGTATCAGCCTGCACTGCTGGCAATATTCCGAGGGATAACAAAACCAGAGATGTGATAGGGATTAACTTCAATGTCTTCCTCTTTTATATATTTGTTAGACTAAAGTAGACTTTTTTAACCATTGGCTCTCCATCATGGTGAGAACCCAGTATTTTTACAAGTTATACCACATAAAAAATCGTGATATTGCTCACTATTTCCTGTGAAGTTTGACCAAAGATGGTTAAAATAATAGGCAGAAAAAATACCAAATTCATAGTCCTGCTATCCAGTTAGCACTGGGGCAGACAATTGCAGTAACGACGAACCGTGGAAGGACTTCTCCATGTCAAAAAGAACGATAACCGTAATTCCAGGTGATGGAATTGGCCCAAGTATTATTGATTCAGCCTTAAAAATTCTTGATAAAGCGGGCTGTGATTTTGAATATGAATTTGCCGATGCCGGCCTGACTGCACTTGAAAAGCAAGGCGAGTTACTGCCAGCACGCACTTTAGAACTCATTGAAAAAAACCGTATCACGCTGAAAGGGCCGCTGACGACTCCCGTTGGTGAAGGCTTTACTTCTATCAACGTAACCTTGCGTAAGAAATTCGGTCTGTATGCTAACGTACGCCCAGTACTGTCTTTCAAAGGTACCCAAGCCCGTTACGAAAATATCGATATCATCACAGTACGTGAAAACACCGAAGGCATGTATTCTGGCCATGGTCAAAAAGTGTCTGAAGATGGTTTAACGGCAGAAGCGACCAGTATCGTCACTCGCCAAGGTGCTGAGCAAATCGCCACTTTCGCCTACGAACTAGCTCGCAAAGAAAACCGTAAGAAAGTCACTATCGTGCACAAAGCTAACATTATGAAGTCAACGTCAGGCCTGTTCCTGAAAGTGGCCCGTGAAGTGAGCCTACGTTACCCAGACATCAAAACAGAAGAAATGATCGTCGATGCAACGTGCATGAAGTTAGTGATGAACCCAGAAAACTTCGATGTGATCGTGACAACCAACCTGTTCGGTGACATTTTATCGGACCTGTGTGCCGGTTTAGTGGGTGGTTTAGGTATGGCACCTGGCGCAAACATTGGCCGTGATGCTGCGATTTTCGAAGCCGTTCACGGTAGTGCGCCTGATATCGCTGGCAAAAACCTCGCAAACCCAACCTCAGTGATTTTAGCGTCTATCCAAATGCTGGAATACTTAGGTATGGCTGACAAAGCTGAGCAAATCCGTAAAGCGGTATCTGCAGTGATCGCAGAAGGCGACCGTACGACTCGCGATTTAGGCGGCACTCACGGCACGACTGACTTCACGCAAGCTGTGCTTGAGCGTCTGTGATCTCAATGCTAAGCGCGTTTAAGACGAGCCTATAACGCGCGTTTTCAAGTAAAAGCTTAAAAGAAGCAAGCGCTTGAAACTCAAATGAGTAAACACGAAAAAGCCCCAAAGTTTCCTTTGGGGCTTTTTGTTATCTAGCTTTTAAACCTGCGTGGCTTTATACCCGCGTGACAATTACCATTCTAGCGACAACAAGATCACCGCAGGGTTAGCACTGGAATTAATTCCAAGCGGTATTAGGGCGTAGCCATAAATGCACTGTCACTTCATCACGGTCGTGATAAAGATGCTTACACTGCACTTTAAAATCAGTCACACCATTCTCTTTAAGAATCGTCTGCATGGTCTCAAGGATAGCAGTCACTTCTTTATAGCGGCTCTTCATCGGTAATTTAAGGTTAAAAATCGCTTCCTTAAACCAACCGTTAATCGCCCAAGCTTCAATCAGTTCGGCAACACGCGCAGGTTTCTCAACCATGTCGCACACCAGCCAATAGATATTTTTACGTTGCGGTTCGAAACGGAAACCGTCTTCACGGTAATGTTTCACTTGGCCCGTTTCCATCAGTTTTTCATCCATAGGGCCATTATCAACTGCCGACACAAACATGCCGCGACGCACCAGTTGATAAGTCCAGCCACCAGGGCAAGCGCCCAAATCCACTGAGTTCATGCCACTGCGAATACGCTCTTCTTGCTCTTCCTTAGGCACGAATTGGCCAAAGGCTTCGTCGAGTTTCAGACTTGAACGACTCGGTGCATCCGCCGCCATTTTAAGGCGTGGAATGCCCATAAAATGTGGCGAACTGTTATTACTGTAGGAATAACCCACATAGGCACGGCCGGGGCCAATAAAACACACGTGGATAATCGGACGTTTGGGATTTTCCTGCGCGAGCAAACTGCCCGATTTTTTCAAATGCTGGCGTAAAGGCACAGTGAACTTACGGCAAAAAGCCGAGAGCTCTTTCGCTTCGTTAGTGTCAGGTGTTTCAACCCGCACTTCACCCGCTTTACTGACGTCACTGAGCGCCGCAACGATTGGGCTTATTCTGTCATTTTCAGGCAAGTCGACTAACAAGTCGCTAGCAGCAAACATCTGGCGGGCGAAAATGAGCGAATCTAAAGGTAATTGTTTGACTAACGTATCGGCAGCGTCGTCTTCAAAACATTGGTATACAACATAAGCGTCGTTATTGTTGGCCTTAACAAAGCCACCCACATTGAGCTCACCGGCTCGCTGTTGGATTTCTGCAGCGCATTCTTTTTCAAAGCCTGCGCGGCAAAATAAAAATAGGTTTTTCATGGGGATCCCTGAGAAATCCAAGCCAAAGCATTGGCTGACTATCGATTTGGGCGCCAGTATACCAATTTCAATCCACAAATGCCCTATTTGCCTACTGCTGAACCTTGAATTGCGATTAGAGAAATAAAAAAGGCTTAGGTGCGCCCTAAGCCTGTTAACTCACATAAGCATCAATGATTAAGACTCATGACCGTCGATAACTTTGTGACGCCATACCGCGGCGGCAAATAATAACCAACCGAGTAAGAAACAACCACCACCCATAGGCGTAATAGGACCTAACCACTTAGTCCCAAACAAAGCCAGTCCATATAGTGAGCCCGAAAATAGTACTATGCCTGCGACAAAGAGATATGCCGACCAGTCCAGTAAACGCGAGGTTAACCATTGGCCCGAGAAGGCAACCATGATGAGGGCAAAGGTATGGTAGAAATGATATTGCACACCTAAGTTAAAGACTTCAATTAAGTTTGGTGGCGCGACCGCTTTTAAACCATGGGCACCAAAAGCCCCTAAGGCGACGGCTAAGAATCCGCTCACGGCGGCGAGTAACAATAAACCTTTACGCATTTAACGCTCCTGCTGGAATGGGATTAACTCATTCAACATTTATTCGCTCAACATCAAGCTCACGAATAAAATCACTTGATAAATCAATAGCACGTGCAAGGTTAGCGGCTTCACTAGTGCCTGACGACTTTCTTGGGACAAAACTATGATCGCCGTCGGTTATCCAAGCCAATCCTATCTCAGCTTTCAAGGGCCAGCTTGGGATCTGCGCTTTGTCACCAAACTTATCCCGCTCACCCTGTACGACTAATACTGGGACTTGGCATTCATTCAAAGGTTCCAATCTAGGCTCGCCGCCTTTGAGTGGCACAAAAGGATAACCTAAACAAATCACCCTATCGATGCGCGCTGCTAATGCAGGATCGCAGGCTAATAGGGCCGCCATACGACCGCCCATGGATTTCCCCATTAACACCACACGTTCAACTTGTGGTTGTGAGTGGGCGATATCGAGCATCTGTGTAAAACACGCGAGCAATTTAGGCGCACGGTCCGGTGGACGCCGTTTACCATCTACAGCATTCGCCTGCATATAAGGAAAATTAAAGCGCATCACTCGGAAGCCCTGAGCAACGAATCCCGCCGACATGGCCTGCATAAAATCAGAATCCATGTTAGTACCCGCACCGTGGGCCAATAAAATCAAAGTACTCGCAGGCTCCCCTTCTAATACATAACTCGGCTTATCCGGGCAACAACTCACTGCGAGACTCCTCGGCAAACATGTCTAACATCCATTCACGAAACGCCACCACTTTACCCAGCTCAGCATGGTTTTGCTGGCAAACTAAGTAGTAAGCATCTTTACTGACCAAGACTTCTTGGAATGGGCACACAAGTCGCCCAGCTTTGATATCGGGGCGAGCCAGCACGCTGTAACCCAGAGCAACCCCTTGACCGTGGGCCGCCGCCTGCAATACCAAAGACGAATGACTGAAAATAGGTCCTTGATTCACATTAATATCGGTAATGCCACATTGCCTAAACCACGCCTGCCAATCGTGACGATTCATATCATGTAATAGCGTGTGATACTTTAAATCGCTCGGTTTTGAAAGTGGTTTAGGACCGTTGAGCAACATGGGCGAACACACGGGAATAAGCACTTCGTTTCTGAGCTTATCTGCACGTAGCCCAGGCCAATTACCTAAGCCATAATAAATAGCCACATCCACATCATCGGTTAATGAACTCGCTTCAGTATCAACGGCCTTTATTCGCACATCGATATCGGGATTTTTCTCACTGAATTTAGCCAAACGTGGCACTAGCCATTGAATCGCAAAACTGGGTGACATACTGACCGTCAGCGAACCAATCGCACTGCGGGCGAGTAATCTGTCGGTGGCATCGGCAAGCTGAATAAAGATATCTTTGATGTCGAGAAAATAGCTTTGCCCTTCTTCGGTTAATAGCAAAGAACGGTTCTTTCGACGAAATAATTTTAATCCGAGGAAATCTTCTAATGCTTTTATTTGATGGCTCACCGCAGCCTGTGTAACAAACAATTCTTCCGCTGCCCGCGTAAAGCTCAAATGCCGCGCGGCTGCCTCAAAAGCTTTAACCGCATTAAGCGGTGGTAATCGTCTCGACATAGTGATCTCAGTCTCGTTTTTTAATTAGTTTTTCTAATCCGTATTGTTACATTTAATCGTTTGTAAAGGCCAGCGTTTTTGGTTAAATTTTGCGCCAATGAAACAGCTTATCAACGAAACACCAATAGCGATGAAACATCCATAGCTATGAAATACCTAAGTTAGACAATCTCAAAGTTGGTGATGGGAATGTCTGATAGCGTTACTTTGTCAGCCCGGAGGCGACTATGTTCAATTTAAAATCGGCATTTGCGTTAATATTAGTCTCAGCACTCAGCTTTAATGCCAGTGCAAATGTACTCGTTGACGAAATCGTCATTGACACAAGCGACTTGCAAGCCAATATCACTGCAGATTTAACCGCTGCAATGAATAAAATGCACCAAGAAGTGCTGCAAGAAGCCACTCTGTTGATTGCCACTGACGATGTCACATCTCATCAGCAAGTCGTTAAAGCCGAATAACCTAAACGACACTTAAATTCAGGTCACCATCAGTAAGACCAAAGAAAAAGCCGCATTAATATGCGGCTTTTTTGTACTTGAATAGCAAATCAATCCCACTGACGATATACGGCAATGGGCAAGTTTTCGCCCGACTTATGGACGATACACTTTCACGTTCGTATAGCCTTGCTCGATTAAATACAATGCCTGCAATTTACTCATCACCCCACGCTCACAATAGAGCAAATAAGTCTTTTGCTTATCGAGATCGGCAAACTGAGTCGCTAACTTGAAGAATGGGATACGCTTTATCTCAATACCTTCAATTTGCAGCGGTTTGCTTTCCTCTTCTTCAGGGGCTCGAATATCAATGACCACTTGGTTAGTATCGATACTGGCAACCGTTTCTGTCTCAGTAATCCGAGTATCCATTTGTTCTGCGATCTCCCTGATATCGATAGTGACAGATTGGGCGATGATCTGATCGATCAAATCCTCAGAAAACTTTTTCTCTTCCGCTTCAACCTTAGCTAATACCGCTTTTACCGTCGGCTTTTGCGAAATTACGCCGCAATATTCAGGCATTGATTTAGCAAAATCTTCGGTGCCGATTTTACGGCTCTCGTTGATAATGTCTTGCTTATCCATGGCGATTAAGGGACGTAGAATCAATAACTCAGTACAACGGTCGATGACGTTTAAGTTGGTCAGGGTCTGGCTAGACACTTGGCCTAAACTTTCACCGGTAACTAAGGCTTGAATGCCCATACGCTCGGCGATACGCGCCGCGGTACGCATCATCATGCGTTTCAATACAACGCCCATTTGACCGTTATCGATACGCTCTAAAATCTCAGCAACCACAGGCTCAAAAGGCACGGAGATAAACTTCACTTTATGGGATTCACCGTAGGTTTTCCACAAATGGTAAGCTACTTGTTTAACACCAATTTCGTGCTGTGCGCCGCCCAGATTGAAGAAGCAGTAGTGGGTACGAGCGCCTTTTTTGATAAATTGATAGCTAGAGACGCCAGAGTCAAAACCACCCGAAATCAAGGACAATACATCTTCCTGTGTTGCCATCGGAAAACCGCCTAGACCTTCAATACGCTTAGTCACCATATAAAGGTTATCGCGCTCAATCTCTAAATTAACAGTAATGTCCGGATTCTTTAAACGTACGCCCAGCGCATCGGTAAACTGGTTTAAGCCACCACCGACATAACGCTCAACTTCAATAGAATTAAAATCATGATCGCCAGTACGCTTTACTCGCACGCAGAAGGTTTTACCCGCGAGTTGGTCACGGTAAACAGGTAAGACTTGCTGATAAATATCATCAACAGATTCAAAGCTGTACTCATCCACTTGCACTACGTGTGCAATGCCAGGAATACACGCCAGACGCTCACCGAAAGCTTGGGCCAATTCAGGCTTATCCTTTGGTACCATCACCATAATGCGGTCCCATTGACGCTGCACTTTTGCATCTTCGTCAACTTTTTTAAGCACATTACGGATGTTAGTTTCGAGCATTTTGGTGAAGCGCATGCGTACAGGCTTGCTCTTCATCATGATTTCTGGATACAGCTTTACAATAAACTTCATGGGATTTCCGCGGCAATTTTAAAACAGCAAAATTGGTTAAAAGAATAATCGGGGGATTATATACCCAAGCAACCTAAAAAGGCGAGTTTCAGCGCACATAGCCAACAGCCACACAGGCCACATTTATGGCGTATTCATTGCGTATTCATTGCGTATTCATTGCGTATTCATTGCGTATTAATGACTAAATCACGGCAGCTAATTAGGCTGAAATAATATCACTAAAGCCTATTCGAGTGGTTTGAATTACCCTGCTTGAAATAAGTGATTTGAGATGAATCATTAACAATAAGTCGTTGAGGGATAATTAAAGAAAACTTAGGGATTACACACTCAATGTGATTAACGTAAAGCCCAAATGGATTTAAATCAACCACAGCGATTTGATGCAGAATACGTTAACTAAAAAGGGAAAAGTCCACATTAACTCGATAAAAAAGCCGCAAGATTATTGCGGCTTTAGATTTGGAAAGTATCTAAACACTTAAGGCGAATTACCGATCTGAATTTCTTCAGACTCCTTAGCTTTACCTTGCTCAATAGCAATTTCAACCCTGCGGTTACGGGCACGATTTTCCGGAGAATCGTTAGGCACAATCGGATTGTTAGACGCCATACCAACCACTTTCATTCGATTAGAATCAAAGCCGCTGACCTGTACTAACTCATGGGCCACTGCCACGGCACGTTTGCTGGATAAATCCCAATTAGAACTATAGAGCTCATCGCTTATTTGCATATCATCCGTATAACCTGACACTGTGATGACACCTGGCACATCTTTTAACAATTCGCCGACTGAGCGTACCACAGGTTTAAATCGAGGCTGCAGGAAACCTGAGCCAGAAGCAAATGAACCCTTCTCACGTATACGAATAATAATCTGCTGACCTAATGACTCAATTTCAATCGCTCCATCAGTGATCTCTTTATTGAGCTCCTGCGCCATCTTCTTCACTTGCTGATTGATCTTTTCTTGCGCCGCTGCCGCTTCCGCTTTAACCGCATCGGCAACTTCTTGCGCCGTAGCACTCGCTTCGCCACCCCGCTGAGAACCATTTTGCTGCTGCACGCCGCCCGCACTATCGTCTTCACCCGCTTGGAAATCCAATACAGGTTCAGTCATTTCATTCGTTTGCTGGTTAATGATTTCAATCGGAGTCGGATCGGGGCGTCCTGGTCTAAATTCTAAGGCAATGACAGAAGTCCCTTTCGGGATGTCTTTAACTTCCACCTTATTTTGCACACCAAAGGCATACTTCATTGAGCCCGCGATCTGCTTAAACTTCATCACGTCCATTTCAGAAAATGACAATAACAATACGAAGAAACACATCAACAGCGACATCAAGTCGGCAAATGTTGCAAGCCACATCGGTGCTCCGGGCAGTGGACAGTTGCACTTAGCCTTAGCCATTGGCTACTCTCCGTCCGTTGTATCTATTTTGCGATTTTTCTCAGCCAAATAATTTTTCAAAAAGCCTTCAATCACCCGTGGGTTTTGTCCGTCTTGAATTGCCAATACCGCATCCATAATCAAATTACGATTGAGCATTTCTTCACCCATCCTAAGCGTTAGCTTATCCGCGATAGGGAGACAAACCATGTTAGCAAGCATAGCGCCGTATAATGTGGTTAACAAAGCAACGGCCATCGAAGGACCAATAGATTTAGGATCAGACATGTTTGATAACATGGCCACGAGACCAACGAGTGTACCTATCATCCCCATCGCTGGCCCAACATCACCAAAGGCTCTAAATATGGCAATCCCCGTCCGATGACGTTCTTCCGTTAGAGCGATATCCTTCTCTAGAGCTGCACGCACCACTTCACCATCGTGACCATCGACCAACATATCGACAGCCTTTTGCATAAAAGTATTGGTAATTTGCGCTTCTTCTAATGCCAAAAAACCCCCTTTACGGGCGGCATCAGCCATAGTTACGGACTGTTCAATCAAATCTTCTGGTTTATCAATCTTAAATACAAAGGCTTTCAAAGCAATTTTAACGGCACTAAAAAACTGTTTAAGAGTGAACTTCATCATTACCACGAAGAAGGACCCACCGAACACAATCAGGATCGAGGGCACATCAACGAAAATCATCAAGCCGCCACTGGTCACCATAGCGCCGAGAATAAAACCAAAGGCTCCCACAATTCCGATTATTGTTGCTAAATCCACAACGGCTCCTCAATTTTCGTAATAAACGACATAATACTTACTCTGGGTAAGCAAGAACACTCAGTTATTCTACCGAATAAGATAATCCCACCGACACACATACGAGCCTTGTTTATCCAGTTAAAAATTACCATACAAATGATTATACTATTGTCAGTTATCGGACACACACTAAGCAAGTTTAGCGACAATTTATATTTTCTGGAAAAATTTCAGTAACAAAGCGTGCTATTGAGCAAATATCTTTAGTCTGAATTTGACCCTTACGCCGCCCTGATATACCTTGTGTCCGCTAAATCAAAGGAAACCTGAACGTGGCGAAGAAACCCGAAAATCTTAGTTTTGAAGAATCCCTTGGCGAACTTGAACGCATCGTTGCCGATCTAGAACAAGGCGATATCTCCCTCGATGACGCGTTAAAACAATTTGAACGTGGCATCAATCTCGTTCGAAATAGCCAAGCAAAACTCGAACAAGCCCAACAAAAAGTGGCCATTTTACTGAAACAAGACGAAAATGCGCCCCTATCCCCCTATGCCGTTGAGGGCGAATAAGCGTGTTAGTCAGTACCATTCAAGAATATCAACAACGAGTTGATGATCAATTAAAACAGCGTTTTAGTACGCTTGAAGATACAGCTCCCCAATTAAAAGCCGCTATGACTTACGGTGCCTTATTGGGAGGGAAGCGCATTCGACCGTTCCTCGTATACAGTGTAGGACGCATGTTTGGGGTCGAACTCGAAAAGTTAGATGCTTGCGCCGCAGCCATTGAATGTATCCATGCTTATTCATTAATCCACGACGATTTACCCGCCATGGACGATGACGAGCTCCGCCGTGGCCAGCCGACCGTGCATATTGCCTTTGATGAAGCGACGGCCATTTTAGCGGGGGATGCTCTGCAAACCTTAGCCTTTGAAATTGTCACCGAAGCCGTAGCAGGGATCAGCAGCGAACAACATATTGCTATGGTAAGAGTATTAGCCAAAGCCTCAGGTTATCGTGGTATGTGTGGAGGCCAAGCAATAGACTTAGCCTCGACCGATAAACATATTGATCTTAAAGCATTAACTCAGCTACATAATATGAAAACCGGCGCCCTTATCAGCTGCGCCGTTGAGTTAGCTTTGATCGCCGCAAACGCGCCAAAAGATCAGTATGCTGCTATGATGGATTTTGCTCGTGCGGTCGGACTCGCCTTCCAAGTACAAGACGATATCCTTGACATCGTAGCCACCACCGAAGAGCTAGGTAAACCGCAAGGCTCTGATACTGAATCGAATAAGAGTACGTTTCCACAACTACTTGGACTACAAGGTGCACAAGACACCGCCAAACAACTGATCCAAGAGGCACTATCAGCGCTGGCTAAATTGCCATACAATAGCCAGTTAATTGCAGACTTCGCCCGCTATATCATTGAGCGAAGAATATAATAAGAGTCGAAGTATCTCGCTATGAGTTTGGACATTTCTCAGTTTCCCGTGTTGGCGCAGGCCAACACCCCCAATGAGCTCCGCCAGCTTCCTCAGGCACTTTTACCACAAGTAGCCGATGAACTGCGCGAGTTCCTTCTTAAGTCTGTTGGCATGTCCAGCGGACATTTTGCCTCTGGGCTCGGCACAGTAGAACTCACTGTGGCACTGCACTATGTCTACAATACCCCCTTTGATCGACTGATCTGGGACGTAGGCCATCAAGCCTATCCCCATAAAATTCTCACGGGTCGACGTGACAAGATGCACACCATTCGGCAAAAAGATGGCTTACATCCTTTCCCATGGCGTGAAGAAAGTGAATACGACACTTTCAGCGTTGGCCATTCAGGCACGTCGATTAGCGCCGCGCTGGCGATGGCGATAGCTGCAGAAAAAGAACAAGCAGGTCGTAAAGTTGTCGCTGTGATCGGCGATGGCGCTATGACTGGCGGCATGGTGTTTGAAGCCATGAACCACGCGGGCGACTTGCACAATGACATGCTCGTGGTACTGAACGACAACGAAATGTCGATTTCAGAAAATGTCGGCGCCCTCAATAATCATTTAGCACAACTGATGTCAGGCCGTTTCTACACCACACTGCGCGAAGGCGGCAAAAAAGTGTTGAAAGGTATGCCAGTCATCAAAGAAATGGCCAAGCGCACTGAGGAACACCTCAAAGGTATGGTCGTTCCTGGCACTCTATTTGAAGAGTTAGGTTTCAACTACATAGGTCCTATCGATGGCCACGACGTAGACGCTCTGGTCGAGACCATGCGCAATATGCGTAATCTGAAAGGTCCACAGGTGCTGCACATCATGACCAAAAAAGGTCGTGGTTATGAACCTGCTGAAAAAGATCCTATCGGTTGGCATGCTGTGCCTAAGTTTGACCCATCACTCTTTAAAAAGCCGGCCACCAAACCCGGTTTACCGACTTTTTCTCAAGTCTTCGGTAAATGGTTGTGCGACATTGCCGAACAAGATGAGAAAGTGTTAGCGATTACTCCTGCTATGCGTGAGGGTTCTGGCATGGTGGAGTTTTCCCAGCGCTTCCCGAAACAATATTTTGATGCAGCGATTGCCGAGCAGCATGCAGTCACCTTAGCGGCGGGTTTTGCCTGCGAAGGTTTCAAGCCTGTCGTCGCGATTTACTCGACTTTCCTGCAACGCGCCTATGATCAGCTTATTCACGATGTCGCACTACAACAATTGCCCGTGTTATTTGCCATTGACCGTGGCGGTATCGTCGGTGCCGATGGTCCAACCCACCAAGGTGCATTCGATTTAAGTTTTATGCGTTGTATCCCTAATATGGTGATCATGGCGCCGTCCGATGAAAACGAATGTCGTCAAATGCTCTACACTGGCTATTGCTATGATGCGGGCCCAAGCGCGGTGCGTTACCCAAGAGGTAGTGCCACGGGAGCGATGCAAGTCGAGTCCATGACTGCGTTGCCAATTGGTAAAGGTGTCATTAAGCGCATCGGTAAGCGTATTGCCATACTTAACTTTGGTACCTTGCTCGCATCGGCATTAACCGCTGCCGAAAGCTTAGATGCGACGGTTGTCGATATGCGCTTTGTGAAACCACTTGATGTTGATTTGGTAAAAGAAATGGCACTAACCCATGAAGTGTTAGTCACTGTGGAGGAAAATGCCATTATAGGCGGTGCGGGTGCCGGAGTGCTTGAACAGCTTCAAAAGCTAAAAATGCCTAAAGCCGTACTCCAAATTGGTTTGCCAGACGAGTTCATTAAACATGGCTCGCCAGAGGAAGTCATCCACGACTTGCAACTGGATGCCGAAGGCATACTGGCGCAAATCAATGCTTATCTAGCGCAATAGGCTGAACTTGCTTATCTCGTTAAGACGCTAAATGTTATCAATAAAAATTCCGCCCATAAAAAAAGGACTGCAATTGCAGTCCTTTTTTGTTGCTGTCTTTATATAACCGCGGCTGATCCAATAAAGCTTAAGCTTCGATATCTATCGTTGCGCTTTCTTGGTTAGGGCCACCCTGTGACACCATTACCATAGCAGGGCGCAGCAAGCGACTGTTCAGCTCATAACCCTTTTGCATCACCAACATCACAGTGTTCGCAGGGAACTCGGCGCTTGGCTGCATGCCAATCGCTTGATGTTGATCAGGGTTAAATGACTGACCTTGTGGATCAATTTGCTTAACACCAAATTTAGCCACCGCAGTGAGTAAGCTTTTTTGAGTTAACTCAACACCTTGATAAATCGCTTTCGTCGCTTCATCTTCTGGGTTTGTACCCATTAGCGCGCGCTCCATGTTATCAAGCACAGGCAAAAGCTCATTGGCGAACTTTTCCAAGGCAAACTTGTTCGCCTTTTCCACATCCATTGCGGCACGACGACGAATGTTATCGACCTCGGCTGCGGCGCGGATGACTGAATCCTTCTGCTCTTCAACTTTCGCCAAAGCTTCAGCGAGTAACTGTTCCAGCTCTTCAATACGGAAATTGGCCTGGGTAAGCTCATCGATCAGACTTGCTTCTGCGGTAGATACTTCAGACTCTACACCCTCTTGGATCAGATCCTGTTCTGCTTTAATCGATTCGTTGCTCATTTTCACTCCAGCTAAAAATGCTTTGTTTCTGAAATACTCTGGGCATATTATGGGGATCAATTTTGACGTTTCAAGGCCTAAGGCCAGATCTAGCATAAATATGACCACAAAGTTTCATACTATCGGCCTTATCGGCAAACCTCACCACCAAGGGACCAACCAAACCTTAAAGCGTCTGCATTATTGGCTGACAATGCAGGGCTTTGAAGTCTTAGTGGAAGAGCGTGTTGCTACCGAATTAGGACCCAATATCATAGCGGTTGATTTACTAGAAATTGGCGCGCGTTGCGACTTAGCCATAGTCGTCGGTGGTGACGGTAACATGCTCGGCGCGGCAAGGGTATTAGCCCGCTTCGATTTAGGCGTGATTGGGGTTAACCGCGGCAATTTAGGCTTTTTAACCGATCTGCCGCCCGATGCCTTCGAAGAGGCGCTCGCCAAGGTACTCGATGGAGAGTTCGATACCGAGCATAGATTCTTACTCGAAGCCGAAGTCTATCGCCACGGTATGCTCAAGGCGAGCAACACCGCCGTCAACGAAGCCGTACTCCATCCGGGTAAAATTGCCCACATGATTGAGTTTGAGGTCTATATTGACGATCAGTTCATGTACAGCCAACGTGCCGACGGCATGATAGTGTCAACGCCTACCGGTTCAACGGCCTACGCCCTCTCCGCTGGCGGCGCTATTCTGACGCCTAATTTACAGGCCCTAATCTTAGTACCTATGTTCCCGCACACTTTGTCGTGCCGCCCGATTGTTGTCGATGCGTGCAGCACCATAAAAATGGTTGTATCACCTGAAAATGGCGAAAACCTCGAAGTCAGCTGTGATGGCCACGTGCATTTAGCCGTGTTACCCGGCGATGAAATCATAGTGCGCCGCAGCTCTGAACGTTTACGGCTTATTCATCCTAAAGGACACAACTATTTCCACGTGCTGCGGACCAAATTAGGCTGGGGCAGCAAGTTGTTTTAAGTCTGTATCTGTTGGCTAAATCACCAATAAAAGAGACATATCACGTCTCTTTTTTATTTTGTAAATTTAACCTAAAAGGTTGCCATTAAAGCCTTATCTTTTCCCCTGCACAGTCTTTGGTGAACTTTTTAGCACCTCTCACAAACGGCTGGTATTCACATTAATGACGTTTAAGCATTAATGACACTAACCAGTTTGATAAAAGTTCAAACAGTATTTTTTAGTTTTGTTACTTAAAATTTCTGCTTCAATTTCACCCTGTTCTCTCAATTTCCCCTCTTAACCCATTAGAAGCGGTCACTTTTTATTTCAACTTTTATGTTGTTCTCTCAATATACTTGAATATTTTGGCTGGCTGTTCGCTCAAATAAATTGAAATTAAATTAAATAATGGTTATTAAATTTCATATTAAAGTAAAATTCATTAAGTGATATCCATCACAATAAAATCCCACCATTTTAAAAGGTGCTCTAGATCACTATAAAAAACCATTCCAAAATGGACATATTAGGCAAGCATTACAATAGCTTGATGAAAATAGAAGTAAATGAGTTAATCCAGCCACAACAATCTATGCGACCTTAATCACACCTTAAAAATGACTGAAAAAACCAATAACAGACTATTAATGAAATAAATGGATCAGTTAATTGCAATAATGATGATGAATATGAGTGATAGCTCTACTTTTAATAACCAGAAAAACAACAAATTTAATTTAATATAACCAAAGTAGATATACACCCAGCAGTCTAAGTGATCATTGTCACATATAAGAAAATCCCCCGAGAGAAGCACCCCGCAGCACTGTAAATTAGCATTTCATATAACAGCCAAGATGATCTAGATCATATTAGTCAAGCTCACAATAGCGTCTAGTACACAACACAGAATGTCGAGACCGTAAGTACTTGCAGTATTAACTGCTGATTTATTGGTCTGGGAAGTCGACATGAAGGCAGATGAAAAATCCTAATATCAATAATAAGACAGACCACTTTATGAAGAGGCAAGCATGACAATACTTCAACTCCTCGCTAGCTTGACGCCAGTGCTCAGTGTAATGCTATTTCTAGTGTTACTCAGAATGCCTGCATCTAAGGCTATGCCTATCTCCATGATAATCACAGCGCTCGCCGCCGTGTTTATTTGGCAAATGGATACCACATTACTGGCGGCATCGGTCCTCGAAGGACTGCTCTCAGCCATCACACCGTTAACCATCATTTTTGGTGCCGTATTCCTACTCAATACCCTGAAATACTCAGGTGCCATGGACACTATCCGTGCTGGGTTTACTAACATCAGTGCCGATGCCCGTGTACAAGTCATCATCATCTGTTGGTTATTCGGTGCCTTTATTGAAGGTAGTGCTGGTTTTGGTACTCCCGCAGCCATTGGCGCACCACTACTGGTATTGCTTGGTGTACCACCCGTTGCCGCAGCTGTCGTGGCTTTGATTGCAGACTCTGCCTGTGTATCCTTCGGTGCGATTGGTCTACCCGTACTTTTTGGGATGGAACAAGGTCTGATCCAAGGTGGCGTGAGCATGGCGGCGGAGCAATTTGCTGCCCATGGCGGTAACTATGCTGGTTATGCTCGATATATCGTCATGCATATGATCACTATCGATTTAATCACAGGTTCATTAATTCCTCTCGTAATGGTGACCATGCTGACAGGATTCTTTGGTCGCAATAAATCCTTTAAGGAAGGCTTAGCAATTTGGAAATTTGCGATTTTCTCAGGTCTTGCCTTTACCGTCCCCGCATGGATCATCAACTACCTTGCAGGCCCAGAATTCCCTTCGGTTATCGGTTCACTGATCGGTATGGCCTTAGTGATCCCCGTTGCGCGTAAAGGCTACTTACTGCCTAAAACGCCATGGAATGATTTCGCAGAGAATGACAGTCAAGAAAGCGGAAAAGTCGAAACAACGGCTAAGTTTTCCCAAATTGCCGCTTGGACACCTTACATCATCATGGCTGCGCTTTTGGTACTGTCGCGTACAGTGGCACCGTTAAAAGCATGGTTATCAAGCTTTAACATCAGCTGGACAGGCCTAATGGGCACTGAGCTTAAAGCCAGCTTCGCAACCTTATATGCACCAGGTGCCTTCTTTGTTGCCGTGTGTATTCTAGGTTTCTTCCTGTTCAAAATGAAAAGCCCTGCGATTCAGCAAACGGTCGGTGTTTCATGTAAGTCCATGTTGCCAACCATTATTTCATTAGGCGCATCAGTGCCTATGGTAAAAATCTTCTTAAACTCAGGCGCGAATGGTGCAGGTCTTGCCTCAATGCCTGTCGCTTTAGCGGATATGTTGGCAGGTTCCATGGGCGCAGTGTGGGCTTGGATGGCACCTATCGTGGGGATTTTTGGTGCCTTCTTATCGGGTTCAGCCACTTTCTCAAACATGATGTTCTCCAGCCTTCAATACAGCGTGGCCGACAATATTGGCATGAACCACACACTGGTATTGGCACTACAAGGTATCGGTGCAAACGCCGGTAACATGATGTGCGTAATGAACGTGGTTGCCGCTGCAACGGTAGTGGGTATGGCAGGTAGAGAATCAGAAATTATCCGTAAAACAATGCCTGTTGCCATTGGTTATGCCTTACTGGCGGGCACAATAGCTACCCTGTGGGGTGGATTCTAAGCCGTTTTATTTTATTGAATGCCCGAAGTCACTCCCAGTGACTTCGGCTTTAATCTATTAATAAAGAGAGTGATGCTATGTCGATTAACTATAAACTGGTCATCGATGATCTAAGAACGCAATTAGGTGATCATCCCGTGACGGATGATCCCGTTCGCCGTTTTGCCTGGTCCACCGATGCAAGCTACTTCAGGATAGTCCCAGAAGTGGTTGTCCATGCAGAAACCCTAGAACAGGTAAAGCTCACATTAGCCGTTGCCCGTAAGCATGATGCACCAGTCACGTTTAGGGCCGCTGGAACCAGTTTATCTGGCCAAGCTATCGGTGAAGGTATTTTGTTGATCCTTGGCCATGATGGTTTTAGAAAGATTGAAGTCAGTAGCGATGCCAAACAGATCACCTTAGGTGCTGCTGTCATTGGTTCCGACGCTAACGCCGTACTCGCGCCGCTTAACCGCAAAATTGGTCCCGATCCCGCCACCATAGGCTCCGCCAAAATTGGTGGTATTGTGGCAAACAATGCTTCGGGAATGTGCTGTGGTACTGCGCAAAACAGTTACCAAACTATCGCTTCCGCGAAACTTCTTTTTGCAGATGGTACTGAACTCGATACAGGCTGTGAAAAATCAAAAGCTGCCTTTGTTAAATCCCATGGAAAAATACTAGATGCGCTGACAGAACTGTCGCACATGACTCGTCATAACACAGTGTTAGCGGACAGAATTCGTAAAAAGTATTCCATTAAAAATACCACCGGCTACGGCATCAATTCGTTACTCGATTTTACCGACCCATTTGACATCATCAACCACTTAATGGTGGGGATGGAAGGCACCTTAGCTTTTATTAATGAAGTCACTTATCACACAGTGAATGAAGCTAAATTTAAAGCCTCAGCTATGGCCGTATTCCATAATATGGAAGATGCCGCACGAGCCATACCACTGATAAACGGTGAAAGCGTTTCTGCTGCTGAACTCCTTGATTGGCCATCAATCAAAGCAGTAACGGGCAAGCCTGGCATGCCAGATTGGTTATCAGAATTGCCGGCCCTATCCGCTATTCTACTGATAGAATCCCGTGCTGATGACGACAAAACCTTAGAAAATTATACTCAAGATGTCACCGCGAAACTCGCCGGTTTTGACTTTATCCGCCCAATGGAATTTAGTACTAATCCAGCGGTTTATGACAAATACTGGGCAATGCGCAAAGGCTTGTTCCCGATTGTAGGTGGTGAGCGTCCAAAGGGAACCTCAGTAATCATCGAAGACGTGGCCTTTGAACTAGAGCACCTTGCTGCTGCGGCGCACGATATCACTGAGCTTTTCCATAAACATGGTTACCCTGAAGGCTGTATTTATGGCCATGCTCTTGCGGGGAACTTCCACTTTATTATCACCCCCACCTTCTCGACTCAAGCCGATATCGATCGTTTCCATGCCTTTATGGATGATATTGCCGACATGGTGATTAACAAGTACGACGGTTCAATGAAAGCCGAGCATGGTACTGGCCGTGCTGTCGCGCCGTTCGTCGAAAAAGAATGGGGACAAGATGCTTACACTTTGATGAAGAGCATCAAACAAGTATTTGATCCACAGGGTATTCTAAACCCAGGCGTTATTCTTAACGACGATAGCAATGTCCACGTTAAAAACATCAAGCCCTGCCCTGTGGTCGATGATTTTGTTGATAAATGTATCGAATGTGGTTTCTGTGAAAAAACCTGCCCAACATCGGCACTCAACTTCTCACCTCGTCAACGTATTGCGACTCTGCGTGAAATCGAACGTTTAGAACAATCCGGTGATAAAGCCGCAGCAGCAGAAATGCGCGCCGCCGCTAAATACGATGTAGTTGATACCTGTGCCGCCTGCCAGCTTTGTACTATTGCTTGCCCAGTGGATAACAGCATGGGCCAACTGGTGCGTAAACTGCGCACGCCGTACATCAGCACTACTGAACAAAAAGTCTTAGATTTCCAAGCCAAACACTTTGGCGCAGTTAACCAAGTTATCAGTTCAGGTTTTGACATGCTTGGCGTGATCCACAAGATCACTGGCGATAACATTACCAGTGCCCTAATGAAAACCGGCCGTTTGATTTCAAAAGAAGTGCCTTATTGGAACCCAGATTTCCCGAAAGGCGGCAAATTGCCAAAACCATCCCCCGCTAAAGTTGGCCAAGAAACAGTGGTTTACTTCCCAGCCTGCGGCGGCAGAACCTTTGGTCCGACGCCAAAAGATCCCGATAACCGCACTTTGCCAGAGGTGGTTGTCACGCTGCTGGAACGTGCTGGCTATAACGTCATCACGCCAGAAAAAACCCGCGATTTATGTTGCGGCCAGATGTGGGAATCTAAGGGCGACTTTAAAAACGCCGATGCCAAACGCCAAGAACTTATCGATGCAGTGAGCAAGATGACCAATGGTGGCAAGCTGCCAGTAATCGTCGATGCCTTGTCTTGCACCTACCGCACTTTGTCAGGTAATCCAAAAGTACAAATTATCGACTTAGTTGAGTTTATGCACGACAAGCTACTGACTAAGCTCAACATCAGCAAAAAAGTCAATGTGGCACTGCACTTAGGTTGTAGCGCACGCAAGATGAAACTTGAACCTAAGATGCAAGCAATCGCCGATGCCTGCTCTGCACAAGTGCTCAAACCTGCGGGAATTGACTGCTGCGGTTACGCGGGTGAAAAAGGCTTGTATAAGCCTGAAATCAACGCCAGCGCACTGCGTAATATTAAAAAGCTCATTCCTGTCGAAATTAAGGAAGGCTATTACGCCAACCGTATGTGCGAAGTCGGTTTGACCCAACACAGCGGCATTTCCTACCGCCACTTAGCTTATCTGCTCGAAGAGTGCAGCCGCTAATCTGGTATGACAGTAGTAAACAACGGGGCTATTTTTTGCCCCGTTTGTTTATATAAGCGAACTATTCTCATTTATTTGTCATTAAGTATTTTTTGAGAATTTCAAACCTGAATAAATACATTTTAAAATCAATGTAATCATCAAGTTAAAATATTCTCATTTTTGAAAAAATCTACAAGCTCATTTACTAAATTAGGGCTACTTATTCCGCTAAGATAGGCCTATATTTGATCAACTACCTTAGCATTAGTGTGGATATTGGGTCACACTGCAAGGCAATGTCGTTCACTAACAAGAAAGAGAAAACACAATGAAAATCGCCCTTTTCATCCCGTGTCTAGTCAATCAAATGATGCCAGAGGTCGCGATTGCCACCTTGGAATTATTAGAGAAACTCGGGCACCAAGTGATTCTACCCGCGGGTCAAACATGCTGTGGCCAGCCGATGACAAACTCGGGTTGCTTCGATGCAGCACGCAGTACCACCCTTAAATTGCTCAACGCCTTTAAAGGAGTGGAATGCGACGCTATTGTTTGCCCTGCCGCCTCTTGTTTAGTGGCCGCTAAAGAAAACTTCCACGAGTTTGATAGCAGCCCAGAAGCACAAGCTGTGATCAACAAACTCTATGAACTCACAGAGTTTTTACACGATATCGCGCCGATTCCCGCCTTTACCAAGCCCTTCGCGCACAAGGTAAGCCTGCAACTAAGTTGCCATGGCATTCGCATGTTAAGCCTTGCCACCCCAAGTGAGCAAATGGGACCAAGATTCAACAAAGTCGAAGCTGTATTGGCCAATATTGCAGGCATAGACATAGTGTATCCAGACCGCCGTGACGAATGCTGCGGCTTTGGTGGCACCTTCGCCGTCGATGAAGGCGCAGTGTCGGCCAAAATGGGCAAAGACAAAGCCCACGCCCACGCCGCAACGGGTGCTGAGTATGTGGTGGGTTTTGATCCCTCATGCCTGTTGCACCTCGATGGCATGATCCGCAGACAGCAATTGCCGATTGAAATTCGCCACATAGCGCAAGTGCTAAACACCGCGCTCTAGGAGACTCACCATGGCTTACAATCATAATCACGGGGCTAATGGCTCCCAAGTCCATGCCCATAAAGCCGATATTTTTTGCCGCGACGAAACCCGTGTCGACTGGCATTCAAAAGCGCTGTGGATGCTCAGA
This sequence comes from Shewanella sp. SM69, assembly GCF_025653985.1. Lineage (NCBI taxonomy): Bacteria > Pseudomonadati > Pseudomonadota > Gammaproteobacteria > Alteromonadales > Shewanellaceae > Shewanella > Shewanella sp. SM69. The sequence continues at coordinate 234,549 of NZ_JAKKRV010000005.1, read as the reverse complement.
GAAAAACGCGACCGCGCCGCGGGTAGCATCCCAGAATGGGAACAACTGCGCCAACTTGGCTCAGAAATTAAGCTCCACACGCTAACCCATCTTGCTCAATATCTTGAAACCTTTGAACAAAACTGTATCGCCAACGGCATACAAGTCCATTGGGCGAAAGATGGCGCAGAGCACAATCGTATCGTGCATGACATTTTATCCCGCCATAAAGTCAAAAAGTTGGTGAAGTCTAAGTCTATGCTGACCGAGGAATGTCACCTCAATCCGTACTTAGAACAACGTGGCATTGAAGTCATAGACACCGACTTAGGTGAGCGGATTATTCAGCTCGCCAAAATGCCACCATCACACATAGTCGTGCCCGCTATCCATATGAAAAAGGAAGAAGTCGGCGAACTCTTCCATGAGAAACTCGGCACTAAAGCAGGGGCAGCCGATCCCTTGTATTTAACCCGCGCCGCCCGTGCCCACCTGCGTGAACAGTTCCTTAGCGCCGATGCCGCGATGACAGGCGTGAACATGGCGATTGCCGATAAAGGCGCCGTGGTGGTCTGCACGAACGAAGGCAACGCCGACATGGGTGCTAACCTGCCTAAGTTGCAGTTGCATTCAATGGGCATCGACAAAGTGGTGCCCGATATCGATAGCGCAGCCGTCTTGCTACGCACACTGGCGCGCAACGCCACAGGCCAACCTGTCACGACTTATAGCGCCTTTTACCGTGGCCCACAGCCCAAAGGTGAGATGCACATTATTATCGTCGACAATGGCCGCACTGAGATGCTCAAGGATAAAATCCTCGCAGAATCATTGAAATGTATTCGTTGTGGTGGTTGCCTCAATACCTGTCCTGTGTATCGTCGCTCCGGCGGTTACAGCTACAACTACACTATCCCTGGCCCAATTGGTATCGCAGTGGGCGCTAAGATTGATGACACGAACTCGATTGCCTGGGCCTGTACCTTGTGTGGCAGCTGTACCTATATCTGTCCGACTAAGGTACCGCTCGATAAGATTATTTTCCACCACAGACGCCTTAAGGCTGAAGCCGGAAAACTCCCCTATGGCAAAAACAGTTACATGCCATTAGTGGGTAAATTTATGGCAAGCGAAACCATGCTTAACTGCTCTATGAGTGTGGCGAGAACTGCGCTGCGCATTCTACCGGGTAGTCTGTTAAAACCCTTTAGCGGTGCATGGGGTAAATACCGTGAACTGCCCGTTGCCCCGAACTCCAGCTTCGAAGCTTGGTTTAAGAAACACAGGAGCCTATAAGATGTCTAGTAAACTTGAAATTCTCAATGCGCTCAAACTGTCGGCCTTAACAAATCATCCTATGCCAAGCATAGATGTGACGCCAAGAGTCGAAAATCTCGTCGGCCAGTTCGAGACCAACCTCAATACTGTCGCGGGTACGCTGCATAAAGAAGGTGGCATCAAAGCCCTGCAAGCCAAAGTCAATGAACTTATCGCCCAAGGGTTACAGGTCATCTCCCTTGTAGAGGGTGTCACGGCAAACCGTGAAATGCCACCCACTGCCCACGAGCTCAAAAACATAGATTATGCAGTGATCCCAGGTGACATTGGCGTTGCCGAAAACGGTGCCATTTGGGTTAACAATAAGAATCTAGGCCACAGAGTGACACCTTTTATCTGTGAAAACCTGATCTTAGCCCTGCCAACGAATAAGATTGTGCCGACCCTACATCAGGCAGCTAAAGAAATCACGTTAGCCTCAGGTGAGTTCGGGGTATTTATCGCGGGTCCATCAAAAACCGCCGATATCGAACAAGCCCTCGTCGTCGGCGCCCACGGCGCCTGCAGCTTGAACGTGTATTTGCTCTAATGCCTCGAGATTTAATGTAACCAAGAAAATTCAAAGGTTATGGAATAATCGAAACACAAAAGCCGCCTTCATTAGCGGCTTTCTTATTGAGACTCGCTGAATGATATTTGATTTGTAGGCTGATAAACCACTAACACAGCTTACTAATTAACGTTTATTGACTAACAGTTTACAGGCTTGCCATGGCATTCGTTCGCCGACTTGGTGAATAGAAACCTAGGGCCTCTAAGCTTATGAACGAGAGCCATGGTCGTTCTCATGCATCCCTGCATTGCACGACATTCAGGCGTCCTGCCTATCAGATGGCGAACTGGTAGTTAAACGCGGATGTTGTTCAAGTAAATCAGTGGATGCAGGAGGGTCGTCCCGTCCTGCTCTTTGATGAACGGCGCCGTCCCTAACATTTATCTGCATACGTTAGTGAACACTTAAATATAAATCCAACATTAAGATGTTGATTTAAATTGTGATATCACTACGTTCTAAGGCAATCGTTAGTGATAAGCAGGAGATCTTTATCAAGTCGCTTTAACCACGTGCGATAGCGCACATACTGAGGATACCTTGGTAGTATCCTCGACTCGGTTGGCTGTATTCTCGACTATGTCCATTAGGCATTTATAGTAAAGGTGAGTAAATGAACGAGGTATTACTACAAATAAAGGCACTCACCAATGGTGATCCTTTGTTGACGGCTGTCATTGTTGGAGTATTGACATTAACGTTAATTGGACTCGTAGGCTATATGCTAAAAGAAGTCCCCACGAAGCTGTTAAGTTGTCTAAGTAGTCTGCTGTTTGTGCGGCTCACTATAGACGATAGTCATCAGGCGCGCACAGAGGTATTCAATAAACTGTCCTTTTTGATCAGTAATACTACTATTCCGTTTTTTTCACGCTCTATCTCTGAGGCTGTGTACTATGACTATAGTGTGAGTTACGACGGGCGTGTCAGTGTTAAGTCTATCGGCTACGGTATGCACCTGTTTAAATACGGTGGTTGTTTCATGTTGGCTACCCGATCTAAGGTCGATAGTACGATGGCATACGATACTATTACTGTAAGTGCACCATGGTGGGCAAAAGATAAACTATACAGTTTTTTAGAACATACTCGTGGAGACATCTCTACAGAGCCAAAAGTGAATATTTTCGAAGAAACCGAATGGTGTCGCTATGGCACATTGAAATCATCGGGTTTTATTGAATTAGTGCTAGATGAAGGGTTTAAGCAGGAGTTGATGAGGGAAGTTGATAACTTCGCCAGTAGGGGAAAATCGGTTGTAAGTAAGCTAACCATACTGTTACATGGCAAAACGGGTACAGGTAAGACGGGTATAGCGAGAGCCTTAGCGGTTGAGTATCATCGCGATCTTTACATATTGAATCTATCGACTGTAAATGATGCCACTATTCATAAGGCGATTAGAAAAGTACCGCCCGGAGCTATGTTGTTAATAGAGGACTGTGACTGTGTAAAGGCTACGGTATCACGAACTGCTGAAAGCAATGTAGATAACCCACCACTCACTTTAGGTGGCGTTCTAAACGCGTTAGACGGAATCATTCCTCTTGATGACTGCCTTGTAATAATGACCACAAATCATCCTGATAATCTTGACCCAGCGTTGATACGTAAAGGTCGTGTAGATGTCAGTATTGAAGTACCACTTATCAGTGCAAAACAAGTTAATGAAGACTACTTTGAGCGTTTTGGCGCAGTTCTTAATAGAACTGAGCCATTGTTAGGTTGTGAAGTCTATGAACTCCATCGCAGAGCGAACTTAAGATATGGTGTGTGTTGTAAGCCAGTGTAGATGCTCTGGATTCAACAAACCATGAGGTCATGATAGCCATGAATAACAATAAACTGATCGTCTTCAATTAGTGGTAACTGGCCGAGTTGCTGTAATCTGATTTTTAATTCAGCAAGCAGAAATACATTGTCATCCGCCAAACCGGCGGGAAAAACGGTTTTCGCAATTCTAATCGCGTTAATGGATTTATAGCGAATACACCTTTGCACAAAAAGACAATCAGTAGCCATGATCTCGGATAACACTTGATTTGAGGCTTCATAATCGAGAGGAAAGTCCTCTTCACCGACCAACTGTAGTTGCAAATACAAAGGACGAGAAGCTAACAGCGTCATACATTCGCGCCATTTAGTATTATTCATCATAGAACTCATAATGTTAAATTGCTTTTTTACCCCTGATGATTAACAAGTTACCTTTGGTGTTTAACAGCCCGTATAGGGATTAAAAATGGTAGCGAATAAAGTAAGCCGCTTAAAGTAATGGGCTAGACGTAAACTCGTTTAGTACATCTTCTGAGGTTGACTCATATTCAACCACCAGTTTATGGGGTGTAAGCCGATACACTCTCACCTCAATATTCCCTCGCACAGCATAAATTAAAGCGCCGCCATAGGTTGTTTCAGGCCCAAGATCTCCTGCTGGAACTTGCTCGGCGGCGCCAATATACAGGCACCCTGACAATACTGTTAAGTTTGCAGAGAGATAATTCGAATTGAGCCCAGCCTCACCTAGCTTACGGAAAATTTCAACCTCATAACAGCCATCGGCGCCAAGTCCTACGAATAGCACATGACCTTGATTGATTTCCAAAATTTCGTCACTCGGCACAGACCACCAATCAGCCGTATCTTCACAGCGATGAGTTAATGCCGCGGGATCAAATATCGCCATTGTGGCGGTATCTGTGTCAAACCGAGTTGTTGTATAGGGTTTACTCATCATCCTTGCCCACTAACAGAAATGATTCTGACTACCTGTTTTATCCTTGATAACTCCAAACCTAAAATAGAAAAATCGCCATAATTTTAGGCCGTTACTACCACTTACTTACAACAATCCTTTACATAAAGGCTTTGGTGAACGCTTCTTTCGACTGGCGAATGTAATTACGTGCGCTTTTTGCGTGCTGCTCCCACACGGCGCGATCGCTAGGATCGGTAAAGGGGTTTTGCTCGGCGGCAATTGAGCGCTCAAATTTGTCGTAGAAGGTCAGCATGACCGAAGTGATCTGATTAAAACGTTCCTTGAACTCTTGAAATTCATCAATCTTCTCAGTGGTTTTAATCATGTACTGCACTAACTCTGCATTGCTGTTCGAAGCCAATAGCGCCTCAGCTTTAGCACTGATATTGGCACTCGCCTCGGCAATCACCAGCGCGCGTGCCTGCTCGTCTTTACTCATCACTCGGCTGTAATTTTCAGGTGTGCGGGCAATACTGGCATGCTGTAAGTAACTGCGCAGATGCTTATCGAGATCCTTACGGAAATTATCTAAGTTCTTCTGCATACTGACTAAATCATTGTCAAGTGCAGTGACTTGTTGCAGTTCTTTTTCGATTTCAGACATAAACCGTTCGGCCTGCTGATAAATTTTCAGGCCATTTTCTTCAGCAAACTTTTTATCACTACGGCTTAAGTCACTGTTGTCATAATTAGAGCGATCAAAAGTCGCAGCTAAGAATGACTTAAAGGGTTCGGCAAAGGCGGAATACGCACCGGCACTAACCACGTTTAAGGTGGCAGTAGCCAAGTCACCAAAGGGTTTCACCATAGAGCCTAAACGCGCCTGTTGGAGAGGTGATGCCACACGTTTAGCGTCAGTTAAAACCGACCTAAAGGTGTTATATCCCATAGGGTTAGACATTTTATTGCGTTCAGACGTCGCCAACACAAAGGTGATACTTGAATAAATAGCATTCGAGTACTCGAGGTATTGTCTTTGGCTCTCTAGCTGGGCGGCATAATTTTTACCTAAAGTACGAAATGACTCAGACTGCACTTCGTAATTCTTGTCAGCTTTCAGCTTATCTAAAATCCCGCCGATAATTTTCTGCTCATTTTTTTGCAGGGCCATATCAAGGCGAATTTTACCTAAGCTCAAATCGTCCAAACTGATAGGGCCATTAATGGCCTCAATATCAAGACGGATATATTGGCGACTCGGATCATCAATAGACACTCGGTGTGCTAAATATTCGTTAGCCCCAGGGGTGATATCGATTAAAGCAACATGCTGCCACTGGGCATCGAGCTTTAATACCGGAGAGGTCAATACATTGATTCGATATTGGGTTTGAGTATTCTGGGTTTTGACCCAAAACTCTAATAGACCCGCTTCAGAAATAGGATACTTACTGACGATACTGCTATTGCCTTCGACGCAAAGCAGCGCACTTTCACCTGTGTGAGGTTCAGCGCCTTCAAATTGACAACCCATGATCCACGACCAAGGTTGAGATAAACGATTGCCTTCGAAGTCGCTGGCAAACACTAACTCATTCTCTTTGGCACTGGCATTAACTGTCGTTAACACGCCAAGCAACAGCATGGAAATGACTGCAGTGGTGCGCATAAGGGCCTCATAAAACATAAATTACTAAAATCAACGAGCGAGTCATTCGGCTCAATACCCAGTCATATCAACAATCAATCGACCCAAAAGCCTAAGCGAACTCAGTCTGTTAATTGAGGGCTATAGCCTCGGCTCAACAGCACACTTGGATAAGTCATTTTTGATTGCAGATTAAACCAGCGAAATGTACCAGAGGCCATCATCCCACGCTAGCCCTAAGTCATGTTTAACGACGAAAGATATGCAGGCAATTACAATCGGGGCCATTAATCGCCCCAATTGTAAAATTTACGTAAAACTAAACACTTATGCCACAGCTACAGGTTACTTGCCTCGCCCCTTGTCTTCTCAATATATCAGGCGAAACCAATACAACCCAAAGCAAGGATTAATGCAGACGTGCCTCGACTCGCTTCATGGCGTAAAACATCCATATCGTCAAGATAGTGCTACAGGTCGCGAGCGACACCCACACACCAATCACGCCGAACGCCCATGCAAAGCAGTAGATGATCGCAGCGATAAGAATAAGCTTAGCGCCCGTCAGCATAGAAGCTTGTTTCGAACAGTTAATAGCTTGGAAGAAACTCGCACCGACTAAGATTAAGCCTTCCATAGGCAAGCCCCAAAAATACCAGCGCATACCTTCAATCGCCACTGGTGTTAAATTCGGATTATCACCGGCAAACAAATACACTAACCATTCAGGGCGAGAATAAATCAGCGCTAAACCTAAAGCTGCGGTGAGTAACGTCATACCAAAGGCAATATTGCGCGCTTGTTTAACCCTATCGAAACGCCCAGCTCCCGCGTTGAAGCTATAAATAGGTTGAGTTCCAAGCGCAATGCCCTCAAAAATCAGATAGAAAAACGCTTCGGTGTAACTCACCACACCATAGGCGGCCACATGTAATGGGCCGCCAACCCACAAAAAAGCCGTATTATGCAGGGTTAACACTATCGACAAATAGAGATTCATCAAAAAGCTGGGGAAACCAACGCGGGCTATATTAAGGCAATTATCGAGCTTGAGCTTCATCTGCTCAAAAGTGATTTTAAGCTGAGTGTGCGGACTGAAAAAATGCTGCAAACACAAAAGCCCCGTTACCGCCTGCGACAACATAGTCGCAATCGCTGCACCTGCTAAACCAAAGGGGAAAACCACAATAAACAGCCAGTCTAAGAAAGTGTTTAATACACCACCCAAAATCAGTACCCAAGTCACCATGGATGGCCTGCCATCATTACGCAGCAGTGTGGTGAAGGTCATTGAAATTATGGGAAAATGACACAGTGCAAAATACCAGAATAAGTATTCGTTAGCATTTTCGAGCATCTCACCTTGCGCCCCAAGGGCAACCAAAATATCTCGCGAGAATATCCCACCAACAAGGGCAAAAAAGCATCCCGTTAATAAACATAACGTAAAGGCATTACCCAGTAGTTTACGGGCCTTGACTACATTACCTTGGCCAAGATTGATTGACACTAATGCCGCGCTACCCATACCTATCATGGCGCCAATAGCGTATAAAATCGCGCCTACAGGGTAAGCTAGCATCATCCCCGCTAGCCCTGTTTCACCTAAATAGTGGCCAACAAAGATGCCATCAATTGTCACATATACGCCCGTGACCAACATAGAGGCTATGGTGGGTATGGTATAGCGCCAAAAAAGCTTCGCAATCGGCTCCTCGAGCAAGCTCATATCCGCAGAAGCATGATTAGATGTTGTTGCTGTCATTAGCGTTTCTCACAAAAAGGGGGGCTAGAGTCGTATCTATCTAGAAAAATGATCGGGTGAACAAAAATGCGACAATGGATTGTACCTAAAAATAGCGAGAACTCAAAGCATGTTCATTGTGAATAATTAACAATAAAGATTAATCATCACAATGACTTAAGAAGAAACAGTCCAATTTCAGCCAAATGACAAACTCAGTACAGTTCAATAACAGATGTGGGTTAATTCATCATTTTCTGCTACTTTTTTGGTGTTTAAGGCCGAATTAGGTAAAGTATCCGTTCAAGCAAGCCCATTAACGTATTTAAGCAAGATGAAATCATTAACTTTATAAATTTAAGCTTTTGATAATTAATGGGTTAAATAGAAATAAATTCAATAACAATAATAAGGGAAGGACATGAGTCAGAATAGTCCAAATGCAGGCAACGATCTGCGAGAAGTCAAACAGCTCGGCATGTGGGCCTCCATTACTAGCTTAGGTTATGTGTTTTGGTTAGTTGGCGGTATGGAGTTAGTCGAGCGTATCGCTTACTACGGCGTCAAAGCCAGTGCAGGACTGTACGCTAAAGCGCCTGAGTCTGCGGGCGGCCTTGGGATCAGCCTGAGTGACTACGGCATTATTATTTCCCTCTGGGCGATCATGCAAACCTTTGTGCCCGTGTTCACCGGTGGCATGTCTGACCGAGTGGGCTACAAAGAAACCATCTTCGGCTCCACCATCATTAAAATCTTTGGCTATCTCGTCATGGCATTCTTCCCCAGCTTTTGGGGCTTCCTTGTCGGTGCATTACTCCTTGCCATAGGCACAGGGATATTTAAACCGGGCATTCAAGGCACCTTAGTGCTGTCCACTAATCGCAACAACACTTCAATGGCTTGGGGCATTTTTTACCAAGTTGTAAACATTGGCGGTTTCCTCGGGCCTTTAGTTGCCGTGCATATGCGCCAATTGTCGTGGGACAATGTATTTTTCGCCTGCGCCGCGATTATCTCACTCAACTTCTTATTCTTACTCACCTATACCGAGCCAGGTAAAGCCGAGCGACTGGAACGCAATAAGCAAATAAAATCGGGTGAAGTCGAACAAGAATCCCTGTGGCGTGATGCTTGGCGCGAGCTGAAAAAACCGATTGTAATCTACTATATGCTGGTATTTGCAGGCTTTTGGTTCTTGTACAATGCCCTATTCGATGTGCTGCCTATCCATATTTCCGAATGGGTCGATACCAGCGTAATCGTCACCTCTCTCTTTGGCAGCGAAGGCACCAGTAACGGTATTCTGCAATTTTGGCTTGGCCTCAATAACGAAGGCACTAAGGTGATGCCCGAAGGCATGTTAAACCTTAATGCGGGCATGATAATGACCAGCTGTTTTATCGTCGCCGCGCTGACGGCTAAATACCGTATTACTACCGCTATGTTTATTGGTTGTTTGCTGAGTATTTTAGCTTTTGTGTTTATCGGTGCTTTCCATGCGGCATGGTTTATCGTATTCGCGATAGCCATGTTCTCCATTGGCGAAATGATGATTAGCCCGAAGAAAAACGAGTTTATGGGTAATATTGCTCCCGAAGGCAAAAAAGCCATGTACTTGGGATTTGTGATGTTGCCCCAAGGGATCGGCTGGGGATTAGAAGGCTACTTTGGCCCTAAACTCTATGAGATTTATGCATCAAAGGAATTGTTTTCGCGGGATTTATTGCTAGAGCGCGGCATGAACAGCACTGAGGTCAGCGCCATTCCCCAAGGTGAAGCCTTTACCACTTTGGTGAGTTACACAGGTGAAAACGCACACGATCTCACCCAACTGCTATACCACAGCCATAACATTGGCATGGCGTGGTACATCATAGCCGCCATAGGGACTATCTCAGCGGTAGGAATTTACATCTATGGTAAGTGGTTACTCACACTACAAAGAGCCCAGCAAGCCGCCTAAGTGAAACTCGCTGACCTCATTCTGGGCAAGGACGACAAAGAAAAGATAAGGGCTAGATGATGGCAAGGTGAGGAGCGATCCTCATATTGCCTCATCAGTATCAGAAAGGACGCGTCAGCAATTCAGGCGTAAATTGTTCGGGCGACAGCAATAAGCCTAGGCTTTCGATTTGTGCATTCAAACGATTGAGATCTTGAGTCAGTGCCGGCAAGGTCAGCGTATTGTCATCGAGTTCATACACTTGCCTTAAACTGGTGTAATAAAACAGCAGTATAATCAAAGCATTCACGTCATTTTGCGCTGCAGCGGCTTTAATCTTTATCAACTTACGATAAATACGATTATGGAGTTGCTTTAATTGCCACACATAATAAATTTCACTGAAAAAAGGTCGGTCTTTTAAGTTGTAAATCACGGCGCTACACAGACCCAGACTGAAAATTACGCCTAAGAGATTCAAGTGAAAATTACCTGTTGGCTCACCTGGCACTGGCGTCGCCCCAAACAGCGCAATGAGTCCAGTACCAAAAATCAGCGATAACACGACTAAGCTAACAACTAGAATCACAATGAATAAATTCATGTTTTTACGATACAAGGTTTTATCTATTTCCTGCAGCTTCATAACATCCCGCTCAAATAAACCGCCCAGCATTGGCGTATAAATCAATCAATGGCAGAGCATACCGCAATCCCCTTTATTCGGCCTTAACTGATTTAAACGCATAACGAAAATACATTTCTCCCCCTTATCCGCGAGCGATACAAACTGAAACCTTTAAGCGTAACTAAGCAGGCTGAGGGATAGGATGATGTATCGATTGAAGATCAACGGCTTAATGCCCTTACGATTAATCTTCCATTTATTTCAAAACATTAAAATGTTAACGTGCAATCAAATCTGGGTAAAATTTGCTAACCTTAACCCTAGTGAATTGCATAATGATATCGCCGCTTTTACGAGAGACAGTGTTCTAACCCCCCGCATTCAAACCACACAAGGAATGCCATGATACTCAGCAAAGGCTTTGCACAAGTCGTCCTTTTGGCGCTCAGCAGCCTTTGCTTGACTGCACAGGCCAAAGACCTGCTCGCAGTGGGTTCGAGTTTCAGTCAAATTTTTGAACTACAAGCCAATGGAGAATATACCGGCTTAGGTGTCGATATTTTGAATCGCTTCGCCCAGCAGCAAAGTGTGAACATTCACTATCAAATTACCCCATGGCGCCGCGCTATCTCTATGGTTGAACGTGGCCAAGCGGATATTCTTATAGGTCCCTACGATACCCCAGAGCGTAATGCCAACTTGGTTTTTGCGGCGAAGGCATTTTACCGCGATGATATGGTGTTTTATGCTCGGGCAGACAATGAAATAGTGTGGAATGGCGACTATGCCAGTATTAAAACGCAACGGATTGGAAAAATGCAGGGCTGGAGTTATGGCACAAGGTTTACTGAACAAACTAAATCATTAAATATCAATGAATTTGTCGATATTAAAAGTGGCATAGAACGGCTTTCGCGGGGTGATTTAGATTTACTCGCCACCAATAGTCGCAATACAAATGCAGTGCTCGCCCAAATCAAAATCCCTAAAGCAATTACGCCAATCATGCCGATAATCGATGTGCGAGACGGCTTTATGGCTTTTCCGAAACAAGCTAAATTTGATCCGCTAAGAACTCGTTTTGACAGCTTCTTCGAGGAGATGATCCAGAATGGCACACTCACGACACTCGGCCAAAAATACCGCGTGACCTTGCCTTACTGATCCAACCTTACTGTTCCCGCCAAATCCGCCCCTCTTATCTTTGCTCACACCTGTAATAAAGAGTGATGGGGAACTCTGTTAGCTAAGACAAGCAATCAATTGCTGCTCAATCTCGTCCCAATTAACGTCGTCCATGGTAATCATTTCTAGTCTGGAATCTAAGGTGTCATCGAGTTCAACTACAGTAAACTCATGGTCAATCCAGTTAAATCCCGCAATTCCATCAGTAGTGATCATCACAGCCTTTAATCTAAGCAACACTTGCCCAACGTTGGATGACTGAGCTTGCCGCTGAATAAAATCCATTAATTTATCAAAATCAAATTCTTGACTCGGTTCAAACACCCAGCCGCAGCTAAAACAACCTTCACCTTGATTCTGCTTTCGCACTATACCGCGATCATCAAAATCAAGTGCGGCTTCGATTGCACCTTCGGCAAAGAGGCTCAACTCACTCAAGCGAGAAACACCAGCACGAAACAAGCTTGGGGCAGTCGTCGGTAGGCTGCCCAGCTTTAGGCCCGCGCTAGCATGCCCATTTATATTGAGTGACACGCGCCTTGGTTGGTTAAGATAGTCCAGCAAAGCGCTAGGTAAAGGCTGTTGATTTGAGTGGCTCACTACAGGAATATCAGTACGTTCAATATGGCTTAAATAAGTCTGCAATTCATAGAGTAACTTAGTATTTTCAGCATCATACAAGTCAGACTTAGTTGCGATGATCACATCGGCCACTTGCAACTGTTGGATAAAATTTGCATGTTCGCGATAGCGAGGATCGTGGATCTTACGCGCGTCCACCAAACATAGGGTGCTACGCAGTGAAATCACATTCTGATAATGGGGCGCACTCAGTACTTTAATGATTTCATTAGGATGCCCAAGCCCAGTCGGTTCAATCAATAAGCGGTCAGGTTTCGCTTTCGCAATCAACTGATTGATGGCCACTTGTGTAGGTACGCCTGCTGCGCAGCACATACAGCCACCCGCAACCTCACGAATTTGTATGCCGTTATCGGAGGAATTCAGTAACCCCGCATCAATGCCGACCTCACCAAATTCATTGACCAACACAGCCCAAATTTCATCCGCGGGTTTAGTCGCCAGCAATTGCTTAATCAGAGAGGTTTTACCTACACCTAAAAAACCTGTGATGATATTGGTGGGAATCGCTTTGATAATCATAAGGAAACTCGCTCGAATAGAAAGCTTGGCGCTCGAGTGTAGAAGTATTGGCTTCGAAGCTCAACAAAAAGCGCATCGGTGAGGATGCGCTTTTAGAATAGCGACAGGCTATGTAGCAAAATATGCAACTGACTATCCAACAGTCAAATCAACAAACTAGGTAACCGTTAAACGGCTAAGCTAATAGGCACTTTGCACTTATTAGCCTTGATTGTTGTGCTTAGCTTATTTTGACTTAACTTATTTTGACTTATTGGTGCGAGAGCCAAAACCTGACTTATTGCTCACCAAATTCGACTTAGGTTTAGTTGCATTAAACGGCTTACCTGAGCCAGAAGCTGGCTTAGCACGGCTAGAGGATTTCTCTGCACCTGCTTTGCTGTCCAGCGCTTTACCTTTCGCGTACTTCCCTTGACGAGACTGACCAATAGTACGATCCTGCGGCGCCTTATGGCTCCACTTTCCAATAGGCTTAATCGGTGCCGCGGGCACATCACGGTAACGGGCAGGCAAAGGCGTGCCTTCTTCATAACCCGGTTGTACCGACACGGGCAGTTTCTGCTCAATCAAGGCTTCAATTTCAGCGAGCATTTCATCGTCAGAAGGTGAAACAAACGAAATCGCGCGACCCGTTAATCCTGCTCGGCCAGTACGACCAATACGATGGATATAGTCTTCGGCGAGGAAAGGTAATTCAAGGTTGATCACCATAGGCAAGGCATGAATGTCTAAACCACGAGCGGCCACATCGGTCGCCACCAGCACCCGCAATTTACCAGCTTTAAACTCTTCCAACACCCGATTACGGGCGCCTTGTGTTTTATCGCCGTGGAATACACCTGCGGCTATGCCATCAAGCTTTAATTCTTGTAATAAATGCTCGGCGCTTTCTTTCGTGCTGGCAAACACCAGCACTTGGCGCCAATTGTTGCGGCCAACGAGTTCTGACAACAGCTCGGCTTTACGACGTTTATCAACGCGATAGACTTCCTGCACAACTGTGGATGCGGTAGTCGTGTCAGCAACATTCACCCACTGAGGTTCATTCAGCATTTTCTCGGCGAGTTGTTTGACAGCATCGCTATATGTGGCTGAAAACAACATGGTTTGATGCTGCGGCGCAATTAAGCGTTTCACTTTTTCAATGTCGCGCACAAAACCCATGTCTAACATGCGGTCGGCTTCGTCGATCACTAAGGTCGTGACACTCGACAAATCTAACTGGAATTGGCCGATAATATCGAATAAACGACCAGGAGTTGCCACCAAAATATCAACGCCCTGCTCTACCCCTTTACGCTGGGGATTCATGTTGGCGCCGCCGTAAACCGCTAAGGTTTTCAGTGGTAGGAACTGGCTGTATTTTTGGATATTTTCGCAGACTTGAATCGCAAGTTCGCGGGTTGGCGTCATCACCAACGCGCGTAAAATCGGTTTATCATTGCTGTCGCTTGTTAAAGAATCAGCCGCCAACTTTTCAAGTACAGGCAGAGCAAAGGAAGCCGTCTTACCTGTACCCGTTTGGGCGCAGGCCATAATGTCTTTGCCTTCAAAGGCAAGCGGGATCACTTTCTCTTGCACTTGAGTGAGTTGCTGATAGCCACACTCAGTTATCGCATTCAAAATAGGAGAAGATAAACCGAGTGTTTCAAATTTCATAGGGACTCTTTAGCTAAGTAGTAAAACTTTGATGCGAGGTGATACTCAATGCCCCAACGCGGGGCCGCGGAGTCTAGCAAAATCCGCGGCGTTTTTATAGGCAATTATCGCCACTAAGTTAATATCTCCTCAGACATGGGAGACTAAAAGCGGATCCTGTAAGTATTTTTGGCTAAATTCACCCGCAGGCACAGGTCTTGAGAACAAGTAACCTTGGCCGTAGTCACAACCTGCAGCCAACAACACTTGGCACTGCGCATCGGTTTCGACACCTTCGGCAATCACCTTCATTCCCAACTTGTGGGCCATCACGATAATCGCCTCGCAGAGAATTTGATCGTTTGAATCGGTATCGATATGGCGGGTAAAAGATTGATCAATTTTAAGATAATCAATGTCAAACTTTTTCAAATAGGCAAGTGACGAATAGCCAGTACCAAAATCGTCCAGCGACACTTGCACACCCGCATCGCGGTAGGCCAGTAGTTTTTCGGTTACACCCATACTGGCGTCCAATAACAGGCCTTCGGTAATTTCAACACAGACTCCCGCGCCTGTAATATTAAGATCTTGCAATAACTTCAACCAATCATTGAGCAGCGTGCCTTCATCACGAAATTGAATTGGGGATTTATTGACGCTGATTTGGATTTCAATCCCTAATTCATGACGCCACGCCGCACTCTGGCGAGCGGCTTGCTCGAACACCCAATTGCCGATTTCAACAATCAAGCCAGTATCCTCCGCCACAGGAATAAACTCAGCAGGCGACACAGCACCACGCTCCGCATGATGCCAGCGGATCAAGGCTTCAGCCTTAGTCACTTCACCCGTTGCTAAGGCAACAATCGGCTGATAATGCAGTTCAAATTCTTTATTCACGACCGCTTGACGTAAGTCTTGGATCAAGCGCATGCGGTATTTGGCGTATTCCTGCATCGATGGGGTGAAATAGTTGAAGCGATTACGCCCTTGATCTTTCGCCGCATACATAGCCTGATCCGCATGCTTGAGAAGCCCTTCAATACTGGTCGAATCATCGGGATATAAAGTAATCCCGATACTGACGCTGATATAAGCGGTTTCTTCCCCTAACACATAGGGTTCGGCAATTCTTCGCAAAATATTCTCGGCGACGCGCTCAATCCCCTTATGGTCTTCCATCGAACTTAACACCACAGTAAATTCATCGCCGCCAAGACGCGCCACGACGTCGGCATCACGCACACAGGATTTCAATCGACTCGCGGTTTCTATCAACAGTAAATCGCCCATGGCATGGCCTAAGGTGTCATTCACTTCTTTAAAGAAATCTAAATCCAAGAACAATAAGGCAAAGTGGTTGCGATTGCGGTCGGCATTTTTCACTTCACTGCTTAAATACTCCAACAACATGCGCCGATTAGGCAACCCCGTCAGCGTATCGTAGTTAGCCTGTTTCCAAATCAGATGTTCATTTTGCTTCTTATCGGTAATGTCTGAGAACAGGGCAACACGTCGATAGGGATGGCCTTCTTTATCATTAATCGTATTGATGGTTAACCAGATGACATATTCCTCGCCATTTTTGCGCCGCTGCCACATTTCCCCCTGCCATTGGCCCTTTTCACGGATCTCATTGTTCATTTGAGTGTAAAAATCACGGCCATTAAGGTCACAATAAAGCAGCCGAATATGTTGGTCCCGCACTTCAAATTCGCGATAACCCGTCATCACACTAAAGGCGGCGTTGACGGTAATAATCACGCCCTTTTCATCGAGGACACTCATGGCTTCAGAGCTGTTATCGTAAACCAGTGCCGACAACTTTAAGGATTCTTCGATAAGTTTTGCGTCGGTAATATCGGTATAGGTTCCACACATACGCAGGGCATTATCGTTGGCGTCGCGGCTCACGACTTTACCTGTATCAAGGATCCACCGCACCTTACGATTTACGGTATTTAAGCGGTACTCCATCTTATGTTGCGCCGTTTCGCCACGAATATGGGCCTCAATCGAATGCAGCACTTTAGGCCTGTCTTCGGCGACTATCGCATCCATCCATTGGCGACTATTAGCGTTGAGCATATCAACATCGCAGCCAAGAATATCGGCGCTGCGGGCGTTACGTTCGATACGATCATTGCGAATATCCCAATCCCACACCCCAAGATCGCTACTGCTCAGCACCAGTTCGAGTTGCTCACGACTAGCAAGTACCTCTTGGTCAGCAATGGCCTGTGAGGTGATATCTAAATATCCAGCAATAACAAGCAACACGGCATTATTACCACCACGCTTACAGGCGACTGTCATATGGGTGTAAACCACGCTACCGTCTTTAACGATAAAACGTTTATCCATCTCGTAATTATCGATATCCCCCCGCAGCATAAGCTCAAATTTCAGGGCATCCGCTTCTAAATCATCGGGATGAGTAATTTGTGCCCACGTCATCCGTAGCAATTCAGCTTCTGAATACTTGAGCATTTGACATAACCGTGGATTCACCTTTATCCACTTTTGATCTATCCCCGTTATTGCAATACCAATATTGCCCGCGTTGAATTGGCTCCTAAAAAGAAAATCATCCTGCAGACGAATTTGTTCATCACCCTCTAATTCAAAACGTCGCGATAACAAGCGGCTCAATAGCCAAGTCGCAATCGGGAAAATGGTCAATACTGGGAGGGTCACTTTGGCGAGTAATGGCATTGCTATGCCATCGGGTAGAAATAAGAACCACAACAACATCACGATATGAACGGTATAGGCAAAGAGAAAAATTTCTCCACCTGAAATATTGGCTAACAGAGACTTACGATATTGACGCCAGATCACCCCGATTAAACCGGATGACACTATCACGCCGACGCCAATCCATATACCAGCGCCACCGATACTGATGCGATACAGCGCCGTCATCACGACAGCAACCAAGGTCGGTAAACCACCGAAAAATAGACCAGAAATACAGAGAATAACCGAACGGGTATCGAAAAAAACGCCCGGTTGATATATCCAAGGCGTGCTCATGATGGTGATACCAATACCACCAATGAGCATCCCAATAATGATGCGCCACAGCAAGAAATACTGCCGCTGGTGTTTTTTAGGGATCACGTCGTACAAAAAGACCAACGCCAGCAATAAAGCCGCATTTTGTACTAACGGAAAGAGAATACCTTTATCCATAACTCAGAGAGCGACTCCAAAAATGAGGGGGCTTGATACCATTTTAACATTCCCCCACAAGTGTAGCAGAATCACTTAGAAATCATGCGTTAATTCCCTTTGCCGCATCACACTTTGGACTTACCACATTACATTTTGCAATAGAGTTGTTGACGATATTGCTCTGCAATAGAATGCCAGTCAAAACGCTGTGCCATGGCCGCAGCACGCACTTGTGGCCATGTTTTTCCCTCGAAACAATCAATGGCTTGCACCAACCTTTGCAAAAACGCTTCGGCTTGCTCATTTAAGCTATTGCCGTTAAAAGCAAAACCATTAACGCCATCCTCAACGGTATCCTTTAAACCGCCTACACTATGCACTAAACATGGCTGTCCCGCGCGCATAGCCAACATTTGACTGATGCCACAGGGCTCAAAGGAACTTGGCATCAAAAATAGATCGCCATGCTGATACAGCGCTTCGGATAACGCCTCGTTGTATCCTTGCAAAAATAATAGGTTATCGTATTTAGCCCCTAACGCTTGGAAAGACTTAGTAATCAATGCGTCGCCACTGCCGAGTAAAATCAGCAGCGCCGTCGGTTTTGTCTGCTTCAATGCTTTAAGTAAGGTCTCAAGCACAGATAAACCCGAGGGCAATTGATGGCGCAGCAGTAAGACTTTTTGATCGGTCAAGCGGCCCACCGAAGTCAATAGCAGACTCGGTACTTGCTCCGCCATCGCTTGACGCCAATGAGCTTGGGTGCGGGCAAAAGCAATCATGTCCACGCCACTCACTTGCGTTTGATGCCCCTGCCATTGCACTAACGCAGTTTCAACCGCACTCAGCAATTGCTTGAACTCGGGTACTTGAATACGCGCAGGTGGCTTAGCGGGTAAATCCGATACTGACGAATATACACAGCCATTTAAAATCCCCACCACTTTGTCATCATTGGCCTTGGCCTGTAAGTCTTGCTCTAGCCCTTCGCCACCAAAGAATCCAGCTTCTGGTCTGGAGGGCTGCAACACTTCCTTGGCATAACTGGGTGAGACTAAATGCACTTTGTCGCTTAACACTATGCCCATGCGCATAGGGTTAACACAGTAAGGATAACGGGGATCAGTAATTAACTGTTTTTGCCCCTGCGTCAAAGTGGCAAACAGCTCGGGAAACCAAGCAGCAAAAGAGGATGAATCTTGGCTTAAGGGACGTATCCCCTGCAGCGCAAGATTGTGGATAGAGAACACACACTCAATGTCTTTGAGAGCACTGAACTCAGGCACGAATGCTCTTAACATAGCTAAGCAGCCCGCATGCCAGTCATGTAAATGCAGCACAGTCGGCATAGGCACTCGGCCAGTAACTAATGCTGTCGCGACGCTCGCGCAAAGGAAAGCAAACTTAGTCGCATCGTCGGCGAAAGGACGCTCGGCACTGCCTTGGCTATAAATCTGCCCAGGTACGGATTGCCATAATGCATGTTCGAGCAGATAAATCATCGCCTCTGGCACATGGGGATGGGGCATGGAGAACACATGCACTCGCTCCAAGCGACCACCAAAGGCCACAGTTAACTCACCCAGATCTTGTGGTTGATTCGCTACCGCAGTTAAAAAGCCATAGCTTGGCATGATCACATCGGCGCACAAATCAACACCCGCCAGAGCGGCGGGTAAATCACGGATGACATCCGCCATACCGCCAACCTTGGCGCCCGCAAGGGCACCGTTTTCAGCCGCGACCATCAAAATGCGTTGTTTCAATTAATTGGATACTCCCGCTACTTCAACTGTGCAGCTTTTATTAAGCTGCCTATACCTAAGCCATTTTTACTTTAATAATCAATTTACTTTAATGATCAAAGCACTATTCATAGCCTACAGGCAAACCTAGCATGTCACGGGTCACTAAAGTCACGCCTTTTTCGGACACCCTAAAGCCTTTAGCTCTGTCGTGATCATGGTTATAACCTATCACCATGCCTTCGGGAATAATGCAGCCACGGTCAAGTATCGCATTCTTGATTTTGCAATGGCGCAGCACGACTACATCGGGTAGCACTACTGAATCTTCAACCAACGAATAAGAACAAACGCGCACTTCGTTAAACAATACGCTACGGCGCACTGTTGCCCCCGAAATAATACAACCGCCCGAAACAATCGAGTCCAGCGCCATACCGCGTCTGTCATCGTCATCAAACACAAATTTAGCGGGAGGTAATTGTTCTTGGAAAGTCCAAATTGGCCATTTGGCATCGTACAAATTCAGTGCTGGCGTGGGCGATAACAGTTCCATATTCGCTTGCCAGAAAGAGTCTAGCGTACCCACATCGCGCCAATAGGCTTGCTCATTTGGGAAAGCACTCTTAAAGGGATAGGCAAACACATTATGTTTTTCGATGATCGCAGGAATAATATCCTTACCAAAATCCCGATCTGAGCTTTCATTTAAGGCATCTTTCTTGAGCTGGTCAAACAAAAACTCTGTGTTAAACACATAGTTGCCCATAGACGCTAAACACATTTCAGGATTACCCGGAGAATGCTTAGGTTGCAGCGGCTTTTCTTCAAAGCCTAAAATGCGCATCTCTTCATCGACTTCCATCACCCCAAACGAACCCGCAGCTTCGGCAATCGGCACTTCAAGGCAAGAGACTGTCATATCTGCACCCGACTCGGCATGGGCGGCTAATAACCCAGCATAATCCATGCGATACACGTGATCGCCAGACAACACCATCACGTATTTAGGCAGCTCGTGGCGAATGATATCGATATTTTGAAATACCGCATCGGCCGTGCCTTGGTACCAGTTTTCCGAATAGCGTTGTGAAGCGGGTAAAATCTCCACCGACTCGCCCAGCTCCTTCTTAAAATGACCCCAACCGCGCATCACATGGCGGATCAAAGAATGCGACTTGTACTGAGTCACAACCCCGACACGACGAATACCCGAGTTGATACAATTTGAGAGCGGGAAATCGATAATACGAAACTTACCACCGAAATACAGTGCAGGTTTAGCACGCCAATCCGTGAGTTCATGCAAGCGAGACCCGCGCCCACCAGCTAAAATCAACGCATAGGTTTCACGAGTTAAATTACTGATATAACGAACATTAGACATAGGCTCTTACTCCGAAATCGGCAAACTGATTGCCCATAAATGGCTTATCGATACGGCAGACACTGCCGTACTCCCCCTGAGTATTTCTCACTTGCATCCCCCATTCCTTCCATTGATTTCTGCATTCCTTTCAAACACTTAACCTTTATATCCAAGCAACCTGAAGATAAGAGTCCTGCATCTTCAGGTTGTTTGGGTATATACTCATCCGCTATAACAAGAGACTTATAACCCAGAGCCCAACCCCTACAGTTTCCAAATTTCATCGCGATAACCCGCGATCGTCACATCACTCGAAAAACGCCCACTGGCGGCGGTATTGCGAATACTCATCTGCGTCCACACCTGCGGATCTTTATAGGCTCGCGCCACGGCTTCTTGCACGACTCGGTAACTGTCAAAGTCGGCGGCCGTCATCCATTGATCGTCGCTACTTTCGATGGCGGCAATAATGGGATCGAAAATCCCCGGCTCAAGCAGATTGAAGTGACCACTTTTGAGTAACTTCATCACCTCAGATAACGCCGGTGAATCGTCAATAATGCTGCGTGGATGATAGTGACTACGTACCTGCGAGACCTGCTCCGCATTGAGTCCAAACAGGAAAAAGTTCTCTGAGCCCACTTCCTCTAACATCTCGATATTGGCGCCATCCATAGTGCCGATTGTCAGGGCGCCGTTCATCATGAACTTCATATTGCCCGTGCCCGATGCCTCTTTGCCCGCGGTTGAAATTTGCTCGGACAAGTCAGTCCCCGGACAGATTTTTTCCATGGCGCTGACGTTGTAGTTTGGTAAGAAAGCAAAGCGTAGGTAAGGCGTCACCATAGGATCGGAATTGACCATATGAGCAACATTGCTGGCGAGCTTGATGATCAACTTAGCCATAAAGTAACCGGGCGCCGCTTTACCGCCGATCAATACACAACGTGGCACCATGTTTTCGGTGTGGCCTTGCTGGATCTGATGATAGAGATGAATCACATGCAAGATATTGAGTAACTGACGTTTATATTCGTGAATACGCTTCACTTGCACGTCAAACAGCATCGCCGGATCGAACTCAACCCCACATTCCTTAACAATCATCTTAGCCAGCAAAGCCTTGTTGGCTTGCTTCACATCACGCCATTTTTGGATAAACGCCTTGTCCTGTGTGAGAGCATTGAGCGCCGTTAACTGGCTTAAGTCTGTCACCCATTCTTGACCTAAATGGGCAGTCAGTAACTTAGCTAAGGCAGGGTTACAATGGGCAAGCCAACGCCTTGGCGTCACACCATTAGTGCGGTTATTAAACTTATGCGGCCACAACTCATAGAAATCCTTAAACAACCCAGATTTGAGTAGTTGCGTGTGTAAACCCGCGACACCGTTGACCGAGAAACTCGCCACAATCGCCAAATACGCCATACGCACATGGGGATGTGGACCATCTTGAATAATTGACATACTCGCCAATTTCTCACTATTTCCAGGCCAATGGTGGGCGACTATATCTAAGTAACGGGCGTTGATTTCATAAATGATTTCTAAGATGCGTGGCAACATTTGCGCCATCATACGCACGGGCCAACGCTCTAGTGCTTCAGGCAACAGGGTATGGTTAGTGTAAGCCATCGTCTGACTGGTGATCGCCCACGCACTGTCCCATTCCAAACCGTATTCGTCGATCAATAACCGCATCAACTCAGGCACGGCAATGCTAGGGTGAGTGTCATTCAACTGCATGACATTTTTAGCGGCAAACTGCGTAAAATCATGACCATGACGACTCACCCAACGTTTGAGTAAATCCTGCAAGCTAGCGGAGGATAAAAAGTATTGCTGACGTAATCGCAGCTCTTTGCCGTTCTCGCTCGCATCATTTGGATAGAGTACCATAGTGATCTGCTCGGCCAAGTTTTTACGGGCCACGGCTTCTGTGTAGTCGCCTTGATTAAACTCAGCTAAATCAAAATCATCGGTCGCTTCAGCCTTCCACAATCTCAAGGTATTTACCCGCCCATTGCGATAACCAGGAACTGGCATGTCATAGGCGACGGCGAGCACATCTTGGGTTTCAACCCAAATAATGTGCCTACGGCCTTGTTTATCGACATAGGATTCGGTATGGCCAAAAAATGGCACTATTACGTTGTGGGTAGGGACACGCACTTCCCACGGATTACCTTCGCGCAACCAACGGTCAGGGCGTTCAACTTGGTAACCGTCGACTATCTTCTGGGCGAACATGCCATATTCGTAACGTATGCCATAACCCGTCACTGATAAGTCCATGCTGGCGCAGCTATCGAGGAAACACGCGGCTAATCGACCTAGGCCGCCGTTGCCTAAACCAGCATCATGTTCGGCCTCTTCTAACTCTTCTAACGATACCGCATAGTTGCTCAAGGCATCACGGCTATCTTGTTGCAAATCTAAACTCAGTAGTGCATTACCTAGCGCCCGGCCCATCAAAAATTCGAGGGATAAATATGCCACTTGCTTGCGCTTAAAATGGCTGTCATCCACTCGAGTCTGACGCCAATTATCTAGCATCTGTTCTTTCACGCTGTATGCTAACGCTTGAAATAATTCGCAGCTCACGCCTTCGCCACGGCTGAGTCCATAACGTAAATGGCGCTCAAAAGAAGCGGGCAAAGCATCGCAGGGTTCACAGGGCTCAGCGGCTTTAGACTTAGTCTGACGTTTAGCGGGAGCTTTCTTGCTCGCGGCTTTTGACTGAGCTAGTGTTACTGGTTTTTCGCTGGTATTGGGGCTCAGCTCGCTTTTGTCACTCATAGTTAATTCCTTCATTTCCTATAAAATCAGCATGAAAAAGCATGAGACTACGATCTTGCAGTAAGTATCGCGTCGCAGAGATCTGAACATCCGGCGGCTCAGTTTGGGTATGAATAAGGCATTGCCACGGACTCAAGTGCTCGAAAGTCGGCAGGGTAAAAGCGAGAGGATTGTCGTCGGCATTAACCATCAACAGCAAAGCTTGCTGCTTGCCTTGATCTTCTAAATCACCGGAAAGCACCACAGACAAACTGCGGCACATAGATTCGGTCCACAAGCTCTTGGTCATTTGTTCACCTTGGCGACTAAACCAATCTAATCGAGTACCAATATCGGCTAAGGATTCAGCCAATAACTGTTCGTGAATGAAGCGCTTAGCACATAACAGCGGGAAACGTTTCCGCAGGGCGATAAGCTGTTGAGTAAAGGCCAACAGCTCAGTGTCCATGCCCTTTGCCGACCAATCAAACCAGTTCAGTTCATTGTCTTGGCAATAGGCATTATTGTTGCCTTGCTGAGTGCGGCCTGTCTCATCACCACTCAACAACATAGGCACACCTTGAGATAAAAATAGCGTAGTCAATAAGTTACGTTGTTGACGACTGCGAAGTTCTAGAATTGAGCTATCTTCGGTTTCCCCTTCAATCCCATAATGATGGCTGAAGTTTTCTTGGTGACCATCGCGGTTATCCTCCCCATTTGCCAAGTTATGGCGCTGGGTATAACTCACTAAGTCTTTAAGAGTAAAACCGTCGTGACTGGTTAAAAAATTAAGACTGGTCGCAGGTGGACGGCCACTGTGCTCAAAAAAATCCCCCGAGCCGTGAAAACGCCGAGCAAATTCGGGCAACATGCAGTGATCGCCGCGCCAAAAGCGGCGCATAGTGTCTCTATATCTGTCGTTCCACTCGCTAAAGGCCACGGGGAAATTGCCCAATTGATAACCACCGGGGCCGATATCCCAAGGCTCAGCAATTAATTTCACTCGGCATAAAACAGGGTCTTGCAACAGCGCATCGAAGAAACCTGAGCCGGGATCAAAACCATAGGCCTCGCGACCTAAGCAAGCCGCCAAGTCGAAGCGAAACCCATCGACGCCCATGATTTCTACCCAATAACGCAGCGAATCTAGTACGAGCTGTAACATGCGTGGATGATTGATATTTAAGGTGTTTCCGCAACCCGTATCATTAATATAAAAACGCTTATCATTCGGATGCAGACGGTAATAACTGAGATTATCTATGCCACGAAAACTAAAGGTCGGCCCAAGTCGACTCCCCTCGGCGCTGTGGTTATAGACCACATCGAGGATCACTTCGATACCTGCGCCGTGAAGTGCATCCACCATGGCCCGAAACTCACCAATATCGTCGGATGACAGATAACTCGGCTCAGGGGCAAAAAAGCCGATACTGTTGTAGCCCCAATAGTTAGTGAGCTTTTTCTCGAGCAAAAATGGCTCAGTGAAAAAGGCCTGTACAGGAAGTAACTCGACACACGTCACCCCAAGTTCGGCCAAATAATCGATAGCAGGCTGAGTCGCTAAGCCCGCAAAGGTGGCACGTTTATGGGGTTCAATCTCAGGATGCACCGCCGTAAAGCCTTTAACGTGCATCTCATAAATGATGCTGCGCTCTAGGGGTTTGGGCTGAAACCTAGTCGCAAGGGGCTGAATCGACTGCTTGGCAGCTATCTCGATTAATGGACGAATGTCCACGACCTTGCATTTTGGCACATGGGCAGCGTTATCTAACTTGCTGAAAGATAAGTCTTCATCCATGTGGTTCAGCTCGTAACCATAGTTAGACTCATGGTCGCGATATTCACCGACGAGCTGGCGTGCATAGGGGTCGAGCAATAATTTATTGGGGTTAAATCTGTGACCAAGCAGAGGCTCATAGGAGCCATAAACGCGATAACCGTAGAGTTGCCCCGCCTTAAGCCCTTGCACAAACACATGCCAGATTTGCTGGGTTTGTTCAGTTAACACAATACGCGCGATTTCTTGCTCGCCATTGTCATCAAATAAACATAACTCAACCGCTGTTGCGTTAGCTGAAAATAACGCAAAGTTGACGCCATCGCCCTCAACATTAGCACCGAGCGGAAAAGGCTCACCTACCCCTAACGCCCATTTTTCGCTTTGAAATGGGTGGTTTTTAGCGTCAGGGTTGAGCTTAATATCATCAGCCGTGGGCTTTTGCATGCTAGTTCGCCTCAGCCAATCCGGTTAACGCAGGCCCTATGACTAGACAGCCCAAGGGTGGCACAGTGATCAGCGCGCTCTGCGCCATTCCTTGCCACGGCAGCGACTCAGCAACCACAGTGCCCGCATTACCTTGATTACTGCCACCATAAATCTGGCTATCGCTATTAAGATATTCGCGGTAATCCCCCGCCAAAGGCAAACCAATACGGAACCCAGTGTGTAATTGGGGCGTCATGTTGATGACAAACACTAACGGCGCATCACCCGCTAACCCGTAACGCACAAAGGTAAAGATGCTGTCGCGGCTATTCTCACAATCTAGCCAACTAAATCCTGCGCCCTCGTAATCCTGAACCGATAAGGCTGGCATTTTTTGATATAAGTGATTGAGATCTTTAAGCCAACGCTGGACGCCTTGGTGCGGCTCGTAAGCCAATAAGTGCCAATCTAAACTCTGGTTATGGTTCCACTCATTTCGCTGACCAAACTCGCAGCCCATAAAGAGTAATTTCTTACCTGGATGCCCCCACATAAAACCGTAATAAGCACGCAAGGTCGCAAATTTCTGCCAATCATCACCGGGAATTTTATGCAGCAACGAGCCCTTGCCGTGGACCACTTCATCGTGACTCACGGACAACATAAATTGCTCGGTATAGGCGTACATCAAACTGAAGGTCAATTGATGATGGTGGAATTGGCGGTAAAGCGGATCTCGGCCTAAGTAGCTTAAGCTGTCATTCATCCAGCCCATATTCCATTTAAAGCCAAAGCCGAGACCTTGCTGATCCGTCGGCTTAGTCACCCCCGCAAAAGCGGTGGACTCTTCGGCAATCATGCAAATGCCGGGGAAAGCTTGGTACAGGCGTTGATTCAAAATTTGTAAGAAACTGATGGCCTCGAGATTCTCCCGTCCACCATAGGCATTGGGCAGCCATTGGCCCGGCTCGCGGCTGTAATCGAGGTACAACATAGAAGACACGGCATCGAGACGCAGGCCATCGAAATGAAACTCCCGCAGCCAGTAACAAGCATTACTCAACAAGAAGCTGCGCACTTCACCGCGATCATAGTTATAAATTAGGGTATCCCAATCGGGATGTGTACCCTTGCGAGGATCTTCATGCTCATACAGACATGTGCCATCGAAACGCACTAAGCCGTGGGGATCCTTAGGGAAATGCGCCGACACCCAATCGAGGATGATACCAATCCCCGCCTGATGGCAGGCATCCACAAAGGCCTTTAACCCATTGGCATCGCCAAATCTGTGGGTCGGCGCATAGAGACCCACAGGCTGATATCCCCACGAACCATCAAAGGGAAACTCGCTGATCGGCATCAGTTCGATGTGGGTAAAGCCTTGCTCCTTCACATAGGGAATAAGCTGTTCAATCAAGTCTTGATAATCAAGATATTGCTCGCCTTGCTCTCCCTTACGACGCCACGAACCTAAGTGGACTTCGTAGGCCGACATGGGCGCTTTATGCCAAGCTGTCGCCGCTCGCTTACTCATCCAAGCGGTATCATTCCAGCTATGGTGGGCTTTTTTGGGCACGATAGAAGCATTGTGGGGCGCGCATTCCATTTGGGTTGCCATGGGATCGGATTTAGTATGGCGCTCACCATTTTGATAAACCAAATCAAACTTATAGTGTGCACCTTCAGCCACATTGGGTAAAAATAGCTCCCATAAACCATTGGCAATATGTTGGCGCATAACATGGCGAGTATCGTCCCAATGGTTAAAATCTCCCACCACAGAAACCCGCTTAGCATTAGGTGCCCACACACAAAAATGCACGCCTTCGACGCCTTGGGTTTGACGCCAGTTGGCACCTAAAAATTCATAGGCGCGCTCGGCGCTGCCTTCACCAAACAGGTAAATATCGTCACTATTGAGCAGTGAATCAAACTGATAAGGGTCGACTATATCTAACTGACACAGGGGATATTCCACCCGTAGCAAGTAGAGAAACGGCTTGACGCGTCGTCCCAGAGTGCCGGCGAATAGTCCCTGCTCGTTGACCTTGTCCAGACTCGCCACTTTGCGGCCATCTTTAATGCTGATCACATCCACACTGAGGGCATTGCGAAAAAAACAACGAACAATTAATGCCTTACCCTCGTTGGCACTGTGCATACCTAAGAGCGAAAAAACATCAGTGTATTGACCATTAAGTAGGGCGACGTCGGCACCATCGTAGAAATAGGCATTGGCTTGAGTCATCATTTTTCTTCCGTTTATCAGTCAATTAAACTTGCAAATTGGTACTATTTACCCACATCCCCCCTAATAATCTCATCTTTAGGGATGGCATAATGTGGTGCGACTTAGGCAGCCTTTCGCTGGTGCTAGATTTAGCTCGGTAGCTGTCTCGCCACAGCGATATTTTGTAATCGCTGCAGTATCTCTGGCGAAGTCGACACTTGCGTTAAATTCAGCGGCAGGCGACGCTGCCAATTTGGATATTCGAGCCAAGTACCGGGAATATTCACCGCATGGCGATCGGCTAATAAATCGCACAGTTGCACGCTGTATAGCGCACTATTACCGCGAGCTCCTAAGGTCATCCAAGCCGTGAGCAAGGTTTGAATATCGAGTTCGGCTATCGCCACCTCGGCTAACAGACCTTGAGCGACTAACAGTGAAATGAGTTGCTGCTTTTCATGTTCACGCCCAGCAAGCGCCTCGCCTAGCTGCTCGTCAGTTTCAAACAGGGACAACTGCCGACGCAGGTGTAAATCGCTGCCACACCACCAAGCGACTAAAGTCGGCACATCGTGATTCGCCAGCATCATTAAGCTTTGAGACTTATATTGATCCGGTGATTTAAAGCCTTGATGGTCTTTGCAGAAATAGAACAACTCGTTGGAATAAATGCCAGAAGTGTAGAGACGATGAATAATGTCAGGTGGCACCAGTCCTAAATCTTCACCAATCACCACACAGCGAGCACGTTGGCTCTCAAGGCAAACGATGGCAAGCAAGGTTTCGACGGGATAATACACATAGGCACCGTGACCGAGTTGCTTATCCAGCGGCCACCACCAGAGTCGCAGTAAGCCCATCACATGATCGATACGCAAGGCGCCACAGCTTTCCATATTGGCGCGGATCAAGGCGATAAAATGGCTGAAATTATGTTGTTTTAACTTCACAGGATCGAGTGGCGTTAAGCCCCAATTTTGTCCTTGGGGTGCAAAGGGATCGGGCGGTGCACCTATGCTGGCATTCAAACAAAACTGCTCGGCATTAGCCTGTACTTCACTGCCCTGCAGCGCTGCACCGACGGCCAAATCACGGATCAATCCCAGCCCCATCCCCACCTCTTTAGCTTTTAGCTGACAGAGGTGTAACTGCTTTTCAGCCACAAATTGCAGGTAAAGATAGAAACCTTCCTCTTGCACAAACGCTTTAGGACTACGTAAATATTCCGCTTGAGCAAACTCTTGTAGTGCACTGCCCTGCTCACGCACAAACTCATGGAATCTTTGCGCTCTGGGCGTGTCATTCGCTAAATGGGTTTCACAAAAGACGCGATATAACTGCTCAAAGGCACGGTATTTCAGCTCACTCACTTTAGGATAATCGAGCCAATTATCACGATTCAGTAAAGCGATAGCCTCTACCCAAGTAGCGCTTGAAAATTCAGTGGCAAGAGCTTGGTATTCAGGAACGCTTTGTAATTGAATATAAAGAGGATTAAGTCTGCGGCGATCGCACGGACTGTAGGGACTCGGATGCTCTGGCGCCGCGATATCGAGGGCATGCAAGGGATTGAGTTGAATAAAATCCGCGCCCTGCGCCGCCACCAGCCCGATCAGTTGTTCTAAATCACCAAAGTCACCAATGCCCCATTGGCTCTCGCTGCGCAAACTGTAAAGTTGAACGCTGATCCCCCAAGGTTTATGGCGTTTACCTTGGGCAACAGCCGTGAGTACGCCTTGGTAAGCGGCCCGCGGCGCCACCATTAAGGTGCCAGAAAACAAAGTACGAGTATCAGCCTCTGCCTCTGCCGTCACACAGCCCTCTAGCGCAGAGCTTGCCGCTTGTGTACTTGTCGATAGGGTATGTTTTAAGCTTAAGGCTATGCGATGAAAGCCCAAACCTAACATAGATAAATCACTCGCATTTTTGTCGGCTGCATGCGCAAATGAGTCTTGGTTTTTTGTAAATGCAGGGTTGTTAGTGAACTCTTGGCTGCTCAGGAAATAGGACGCTAAATTCACCGCCTCAGTCTCGGCGGGCATTAAGTTGTCAGGGAAAGCTTGGGTCTTGGCCTCAGCTAAATCGAGGCGTGCGAATCCCAGTTGCGTAAGATCAAGGCGATAGTGTAGATAAAGCGTTTGTTCAATGCGGTAATCGCCAATGGACTTAAGCGCCGAGAAAGGCACATCGAATACGATGGACTCACCCTGTTCGCATTCAATCGCCACACTCAGATCTGAGGTGTAGGTTTCTGGTAAACAAAGGCTTATCCAAGGTTCATCCACAAAACACCAATGGAATTCAGGTAGCACCTGAGTCCAAGGACGGGCATCCAGCAAGTCAATTTGCGACGCGATCAATGCTTCGGTCAATACCGCATCGACACAGGTCAGCCCAGCATCACTCGATAACGCTTCTGTAGCAGGAGCATCAATGGCAGTCCCTGCCACGCTGTTTTTTTCCTGTAACATACAGGTCAAGATACCTTGCCTGTCTAGCTCGGAAATATGGATGTTTTGGCCAAAACAATCAGTAAATTCTGCTCCAACTCCCCGCAAATACAGCAACTTTTCCAGCCCCATATTTTGTCGCCCCCGCGACCGCTCATCCATAGCTTTAGATATACAGTAACCATGCCAACGAAAAGTAACAAGAAGATGACATAAATATTTCAGAGAAATAACAAAAAACTTTTTCAAAAAAATCAGTAACTTACTAGAAGCACTCAGTTAAGTTGGCGCTCAGTAGCTATCAGGATATAAAGAGTGGAATGCACTAAATTGGGGCATGCGTTCAGCAAGAGGGCAAGCATGGCTCCTAAAGCATGCAATAAGTGAAGAGCAAATGGGTAGAAATAACATGACAAGCGTAAGTCATTTTTATGTCATTGCGTTCAGACTAATACTAACAAATACGTCAGGTGACATATTAACCACAGACATCAGTGCAACACTTTGTATCAATTGCGTTTTATAACTTGAACAGCCTATCTCTCCTCTGTCAACATCTCGTCTCGCTACAGCATAGAAACATAATAACAACATTAAATTCATGGAACCTGATATGCCCTCGCATATACGCCAGTGGCTCGCTCCCATGGAATGCTAAAGCAAAAACACCCCAATGATGATTGAGAATAAGGATATGAAATGAAGAAGTTATCAGGATTACTATTTGTCGGCTGCATTGCCTTGACGGGTTGTGAAGGAAGTACAGATGGTGATTTAACGCCGACGCCACCGACGCCCGATCCCACTCCGCCAGCCTTAGCTGCGGATGTGTGTTATTTAATGAAAACGACGAAAGGCGATATCACACTTGCCATTGACTTAACTAACATGCCAATCACAGGTAAAAACTTTAAGCAGTATGTTGATAAGTCATTCTATAACGGCACCTTATTCCATAGAACCGTTAATAACTTTATGATCCAAGGCGGCGGTTTTACCACTGGGCTCAAAAGCAAACCAGGCGATGCCCCCATCAAGAATGAAGCCGCAGTCGGTATTAGCAACAAACGTGGCACTATCTCCATGGCTCGCACGGATGATCCTAACTCTGCAACATCACAGTTCTTTATCAATGTGTTAGATAATCCACATTTGGATGCGTCTGCGAGTAATTATGGTTATGCCGTGTTTGGCAAAGTGGTCGACGGCATGGATGTGGCGGATCAGATCAGCATAGTACCGACAAAAAACAGCGGTGGTTTTGCTAATACGCCAGTGCAAGAAATCCTGATTAACTCTGTTGCTAAAACAAGCTGCCCTGCTGCTTAAGCATCTAAAAGACGCACAGCTAAACGACATCTAACTAAAAGCAAAAAAGCACTGAAGATTCAGTGCTTTTTCATTTTAAAATCTAATCGATTTTAACGTCTAATTAATTTAAAGCATGAGCTAAACGATTACTCATCCCCTTGGATCTTCCCCACCAAGAGCATAGGCGCCGCATCAATTTTATCGGCGTCCATCATAGTCGCGATACGCTCAACGGCTGAGAGCAATTGACTCTGCTCCCATTCTTCAAGATTCTGATAACGCTTAATAAAATGATCCTGTAACGGTTTAGGTGAGTCCTGTAACAGTGCTCGGCCCGCATCGCTAAGATATAAATGCACCTTACGTTTATCAGTCTCACTGCGTAGACGGATCACTAAACCACGTCCCTCTAGACGATCGATAATGGTCGTCACAGTTGCAGGGCTGAGCGTAATTTCTTCCGCCACGGTTTTAGCCAATGGCGCATCCAATTGGGCGATTTTCTGCATCACCATCAATTGCGGCCCAGTTAGACCTGAGTGTTTGTTCAGCTGGCGAGAATGAATGTCGATAGCGCGTATCACTCGGCGCAGCGAAATAAGCAGTTGTTCGTACTTTTCCATCGTTCTTTTCATTCTCCCCATTCTAAGCAACGAGTGCACCTTACCAGAAAGCGCGACTGAACTCACCCACGGGAGGCGCTTTTACGGCAAAATTCCTGATGTTACAACATGAATTGACGCGATACTGACAACACTAGACGCTCGTCACTGGTATCTAAGTTCATGCTGGTATCTTCGGCGGCAAGACTGAAATCAAAGCCACTCCAACTGGTCAGATAGGCGATACGGAAATGATTAAAAGATTTGCCACCATCCCATGACCATTTATCCTCATCAAGTGATGTCGAGCGATCGACACTAAAGCGAATATCATGTCCTTCAGCGACACTGACAGTATGGCCAAGCAACATAGTGTAATGCTCACCACCCAAACCAAAGTAATCCCATGTATAGGTCAACTTAGCCTCAGAGTGACCCAGTGAACTATCATATCCTAACTTGCTATACAGCTCAGGATAGTTGTACTCATCGGAAAACGACTCGCCGTGGTAAGTATAATAAGCCAGTCCGACATCGAAACTCAGTTGCTCATTGAGCTGATAAAACTTACCCGCATAGGCATCGAGCTCCAACCAAGTACTGTCGTTTCCCCCAAAGTCGACGTTCGAGGTAAAGCCGCCCACGTACCATCCCGAATCAAAACCGTAATCCAAATTGCCTTGCAGTGCTGGGCCGCTGTCAGTTTGGCTGACACCGTTAAAAGTGTAATCCGACGTCGCCGTCACAGTGGCCGATAATCCGGCATTCGCCGCAGTCGACATCAATAACAATCCGCCGGTGACAAGATAAAAACATTTTGATTTCATTATTAATTTTTCCATTAGTTGGCTAGCTCAATTTTAGTAAAGTCGATTTTGTTCTCTTTTGGCGAGCGCTCAATGGCACGAACTGTTTGCAATTGCGTCATCATGATGTAACCAAAACAGCTAAAGATCAGGCCCAGTGCGATTGCACCAACCCATTGAATTTGAAGAAAGTCTAATTGAAAGAGTAATGTCAGACTGCAGAGCAAGACTAAGTTAAAACTGACATATTGAAACTTGCCTAACCGCTCAATGGTCAAATTAAGATTATCGGTATAGAGGCGTACAAGTGAGTCGAGGGAATTGATTACAAAGGTAATTCCCACGATCACCATCGCCAGATTATAGAAGCCCGAAGTATCTAAGCCATTGGCGCTGTAGTAATAAAGTACGGTGAACCAAATCGCGATGGGGATAGACGGAAACACCATCATGGCCAGCAGCACTTGATAGGTTTTCATCCCGCCGACAAAGCGCGAGGTAAATTGGCCTATCATAATGCTCCATGCAAACCACCAGAACAGATAAAACTCATGGTAGTCGTTGATGGGTAACACAAAATGTTGAATATTGCCGAAGTAGTCGCCCAGCATGGCAAAGGTCGTAAAGAACTCGCCCACACTCGAGTCAGCCGATAAAAATGCACTGGCCCACATCATGGCAATCAAGCCTAAAAATAACCAAGTGCTCGCCAGACTCAAGATACGCACATAACGTATGCTAGTGCTGGAATATACCGCCGCGGCGATCACCATAAATACGATTAAATAGAAGCTACCGACTATGGTTTCGCCATCACCTAATTCGGGTAAATACCAAGGTAAATTGCTCAATAGCAAATAGGCGGTAAAGGCGCAGGTGCCAATAATTACGATATTATTGATGAACTTAACCCAAGGAATATCGAAGAATCTCACCCTAGGCTCGATGACACAAAAATAAAAACAGGTTAAAAAATAGAAGCTCCAAATCAAGAAGGCCCAGAAGCCAAACTCAATCGCCAGCGGATTACTAAAGCCGTATTCAGGACTCGCCGCCACATTGGCGTAACCCGCAAACTCGGTGAGCGGAAACATGATCAAGCCGACATCAAGTCCTGAGGTAAACAGAATCGCGATAAAGGTAAAAGTACGCACAGGCGTCACGCCGATACAGCGAATATTGCCCCAGCGATAAATCACAAACGCAATCGCGGCAAAAGTGAACAGTATCCCTGCGGATAATAACCAAGTCATAATGAGCACTCAGTCCCAGTCGATACTGGGTATAAGTCGGCATCTGGATATAAACCCATAAAATGTAACTCCATGTTTTTATTTAATAATAAAAACTGAACCATTTTTAAAGGCAACGTTCTGCCCTCAAGCCTTAAATATCGCTACTTAAAAACACTCCGCGATAGTTAAACCCTGATAGATGATCAGTCGTGAAAGCGGTCATTTGCACACTCACTGCGGGCTGACCGACCCTTTAGATAAAATGAATCATGATCCTTTTGAGTAATCAATTAATGAGTTTTGAGCCATCAATTAATGAGTCACTTCAAAATTGAAGCCGCCAGTCCGTCGATACGACGGACTGAGCAGGCGTGTTGTTAACTTATGGCTTTAACTTGTCGCAGTACTTCTTTGTGTGGTTTGCCAAGCGTCGGCAACCACAACGGCGGAATCTGCTGGCACTAACATCTCAGCCTCTAAAATCAGATCCGCGGCGCGCTCGGCCAACATGATGGTCGGCGCGTTCAAATTGCCGTTCGGGATAGTCGGGAAAATAGAAGAATCCACCACCCGTAAATTCTGCAATCCGTGCACGCGGGTTTCGGGATCCACCACCGCCATCGCATCTGTGCCCATCTTGCACGAACAAGAAGGATGATATGCACTCTCAACCGATTGACGCACAAAGGCATCGATTTGCGCATCGGTTTGCACTTGTGTGCCGGGTTGAATTTCCTCACCGCGATACTCATCGAATGGCGCTTGATTGATGATCTCACGGGTTAAGCGCACGCAGGCCCTAAAGCCTTCAATATCATCGGGATGCTGTAAATAATTGAACTGGATCTTAGGTGGCGCTTTAGGATCTGCCGACACTAAGGTCACGGCACCACGACTCTTAGGCTTGTTATGGCCCACATGTACCTGAAACCCATGACCCGCAAAGGCTTCTTTGCCATCGTAACGCATGGCCGCAGGTAAAAAGTGGTACTGTAAATCCGGCCACTCCAGACCCGCTTTTGAGCGAATAAAACCACAGGATTCAAAGTGATTTGTGGCCCCTAGGCCAGACTTATCTAAGATCCAACGGGCACCGATTAAGAACTTGCTGAAAGGATCTAACTTGCCATTGAGTGAAATCGGTTTAAGGCATTTGAATTGGAAATAAAACTCTAAATGATCCTGTAAATTCTGACCAACACCGGGCAACTCATGTTGTAACTCGACCCCTGCATCGGCCAATACTTGGGGATCGCCAATGCCTGATAATTGCAGTAAATGCGGCGAACCTATTGAGCCAGCAGCTAAAATCACGTCTTTGTTACAACGAATATCTTCAACTTTACCTTTGTGTTCAATGCGAACGCCAACAGCCGTTTGTCCTTCCAATAACACTTTATGCACTAAAGCGTGGGTCACAACCGTGAGGTTACGTCTAGCCATCGCTGGGCGTAAATAGGCATTGGCGGTTGACCAGCGTACGCCTTTTTTGACCGTCATATGCATAGGGCCAAAACCTTCTTGCTGCGCGGCATTATAATCGGCGGTCGATAAATACCCCGCCGCAATGCCCGCATCCACAAAGGCTTGGTATAAGGGATTTTGCATCTGGTTGCCGTTATTCACGCCTAACGGTCCAGACTCGCCGCGATACTCATCACCACCAAAGGCCCAGGTTTCCGCCTTCTTAAAGTACGGTAAGCAGTGGCTATAATCCCAATCGGTCGCCCCTTGCGCCTGCCACTCATCAAAGTCCCTAGCATGACCACGAACGTATACCATGCCATTGATCGACGATGAACCGCCAAGCACCTTGCCCCGAGGACAATGCATCTTGCGATTATCTAAATACGGCTCAGGCTGCGTCTCAAACTGCCAAGCATATTTAGGGCTGTTCATCGGAATTGATAACGCCGTCGGCATTTGAATAAAGATACTCTTATCACTGCCTCCGGTTTCTAATAACAGCACTTCGTTTTTAGGATCCTTTGACAAGCGATTGGCGAGCACACAACCCGCTGAGCCTGCGCCAACTATGATGTAGTTATAATATTTTTGCTCTAATGACTGAGTCAAAATGCCTCCTTAAAATGGGCTTTCTAAGGGCTGTAGACCCACATAAACGGCTTTAACTTGGGTGTAATGCTTGAGTGTCTCGCTACCGTTTTCACGGCCAATGCCCGACAACTTATAGCCACCCACAGGCATTTCGGCTGGCGAGGCGCCATAAGCATTGATCCAGCAAATACCCGCCTGTAACTGATGAATGACCCTATGAGCACGGCTGATATCTTGGGTAAACACCCCAGCGGCTAAGCCCATGGCGGTATTGTTTGCCCGAGCAATCACTTCGGCTTCATCTTTAAAGGTAAGCACGGACATTACAGGGCCAAAGATTTCCTCTTTACAGATGCGCATCTCGTCGGTGCAATAGGTGAAAATCGTCGGGGCAACAAAGTAACCATTGGGAGCATTTTCAGGTGTTAATGCTGTGCCACCGGTGAGCAGAGTTGCGCCATCGTCGATACCTTGCTGAATATAATCGAGCACTTTTTGCTGGTGAGCTTTGGAGATCAAGGCGCCAAAGTTAGTCTCTGGCGCCATAGGATCGCCCACCACAATGTTGGCTTGGGTACGGGCGAGCAGTTTTTCGATAAAGCGTGAATAAACCGACTCATGAACAAACACTCGCGTCCCATTGGTACAGACTTCACCTTGGGTATAGAAGTTACCGAGCATGGCACCTGAAACGGCATTGTCGATATCAGCATCGTCAAACACGATAAGCGGTGATTTACCGCCGAGTTCCATAGTGACGTCTTTTAATGAACTTGCTGCTGCGGCCATGACTTTTTTGCCAGTACCGACTTCACCAGTGAAAGACACTTTGGCAATATCCGGATGTCCCGTTAACCAAGCGCCAACCTTGCCATCGCCCATCACGACGTTAAATACGCCATCGGGCAAACCCGCCTCACTTAAGAGTTGCGCTAATTTCAGTGCGCCAAGCGGCGTTTCTTCCGAAGGTTTAAAAATCATCACATTGCCGCTAGCTAAGGCAGGTGCGGCCTTCCAACAGGCGATTTGTAATGGGTAATTCCACGCGCCAATGCCAGCACAAATGCCTAAAGGCTCGCGGCGGGTGTAATAAAAATCCCCACCGACTTGCTGCTGCGCGCCTTCAAGCCCTGGGGCAATATGGGCGAAAAATTCGATAGCATCTGCGCCTGTGACCACATCAACCACTGAGGCTTCTTGCCAAGGTTTACCGGTGTCGCACACTTCGATTGCCGCGAGTTCATCATTACGAGCGCGCAATAATGCGACCGCGTTTAACAGAATACGGCTGCGTTCAGTGGCACTCATGGCAGACCAAATCACAAAGCCTTTTTTGGCGCTCTCGATGGCCGCTTGCTGAATTTTTTCATCGGCCACTTGCACTCGGTACGCCAATTGCCCGGTGGCAGGATTGACGACGTCGAAGGTTTCGCCGCTGTCGTTAGCGAGCAACTGACCCGCAATAAAGTTGTACTGAACTTCTACTGATACTGACATGTATTAACTCCATGCTGCTTTATCACGTTATGGATAAAGGTTTTGCATAATTTTTCGGCCTGAACAAAATCCTGCTCAGGGGTTTCACTTAAGGCGCTGCGTAACCAAAATCCATCGATCATCGCCGCCGTTTGCTCAGCAGCCATCAGGGCAAACTCTTTAGGCAACACGTGCCGAAAGGAAAAATATAAGTTGCTGTATAAGCGGCGACTATTGATATTCTGCAAACGGGCTAACTGGGGATCGTGGACGGCCTGTGCCCAAAAACTCAGCCAAGTGTGAGTGACATTTCGCGAGCGTTGTAACTCGGTAAAATTCGCTTCAACTATCATCATTAAGCGCTCTGTTGGCGCCAACACTTGTCCTTGGATTCGATTGAGCAACGCTTGCTTTAACTGCTCGAGCAAGTGGCGCAGCGTCGCTTGGATCAAGCCCTGCTTACCACTGAAATAATGACTGATGATCCCCGCCAACTGACTAATGCTGTTGATGGTCGTGTGCTGCAATCCATGCAAGGCAACCGATGCTAATGTCGCATCGATAAGCTGCTGTCTGCGTATCAATTTCATGGCGGCTTTAGGCATAAATACTCAAGGAATAACCACTCTCTCAATACTCTGAACGACGTTAATTGAACGTTCAATTAACAATCATGATAATGATTAGTGATGTAACTATCAACCTAAAATAGCACAGTGCTAAAGCTCACAAGTTAGTTATGTAAAAAAGAATTAATCTGTAAAAACAAGATAAATGTATAGATTTCTTTGACTTACGGCCCTACCACAACCACAGCAGCACGCATAAATTAATATTAGATGTCAAACTAATTAATTGGAATCAATGCTACAAATGAGAGTATTTATGAGGTTTAACCTCTGTTAGATTTAACAATTGAGCCGTCAAACTCTGGATAAGAAAGTGGGATAAAAAGCAAACGAAAAATGCACAGAAATGATGCATCACCAGGGGCGCTAACAACGCTAAAAAACCATATCGTACGCCAACACTAATACCCGTCATAAAAGTCCGAAATTTAGTTACCTAGTTCCAACTTTAGTGGGAAATTACCCTCAGATAAGCGCCGAACTCGATCAAGCTCACACTTTCACTACCTCCAAATTGGTAGCTTGATCACCAGAAAAGAACACAACTTAATCTTTACAAGCAAATAGGTGGATTTTATGGCTGCTAAATTTTTTATTCCTTCTGTCAACGTATTAGGCCAAGGCGCAGTGGATGATGCTATCGGTGACATCAAAACCTTAGGCTTTAAACACGCACTCATAGTGACAGATAAACCCTTAGTCAAGATTGGCTTAGTGGGTGAAGTGGCCGAAAAACTCGGTCAAAATGGCATTACCTCCACCATCTATGATGGCGTACAACCTAACCCAACCGTGACGAACGTCGAAGCGGGTTTAGCCCTGTTAAAAGCCAACAAGTGTGACTTTGTGATTTCACTCGGCGGCGGATCACCCCATGATTGCGCCAAGGGTATCGCCCTTGTTGCCACCAATGGCGGCAGCATTAAGGATTACGAAGGGTTAGATCAATCCGCAAAACCTCAGTTGCCGTTAGTGGCCATTAATACAACAGCAGGCACAGCCAGTGAAATGACGCGCTTCTGTATCATTACCGACGAAGCCCGACACATTAAAATGGCGATTGTCGATAAACACACCACGCCTTTGCTGTCGGTCAACGACCCTGAGCTCATGCTGAAAAAGCCTGCGAGCCTAACTGCCGCAACCGGTATGGATGCACTGACTCACGCGGTTGAAGCCTATGTGTCTATTGCAGCTAACCCGATCACCGACGCCTGTGCGATCAAGGCCATGGAATTGATTCAAGCTAACTTAGTCAACGCAGTTGAAAACGGTCAAGACATCAACGCCCGTGAACAAATGGCCTATGCCCAGTTCTTAGCGGGTATGGCGTTTAACAATGCCAGCTTAGGTTATGTGCATGCGATGGCGCACCAATTAGGCGGTTTCTACGATCTGCCCCACGGCGTGTGTAACGCCCTGCTGCTGCCCCATGTGCAGGAATATAACGCCCAGGTCGTCCCTGCACGCTTAAAAGACATTGCCAAGGCTATGGGTGTGGATGTGTCTGCGATGACAGATGAGCAAGGTGCCAGTGCGGCGATAGCGGCAATCAAAAAGCTGTCTGTTGCGGTTAAGATCCCTGAAAATCTGACCTTATTAGGCGTGAAAGCGGAAGATATTCCAACACTTGCGGATAACGCGTTAAAAGATGCCTGTGGATTCACCAATCCAAAACAAGCGACCCATGCGGAGATCTGTCAGATCTTCACTAATGCGCTGTAATTGTGCGCTGTAATCGCCATACCTTACCAATCGCAAGTTAGCACACAACAATCGTGCGCTAACTTGCTGGATAACGACTTATTGTCCTGCTAGTGCGTAAACACGACTTCATCCTCCAATGAATTCGTTTTAGGCTCCAATAGTGCACAGATTATTGCTGCACTATTGGGGCCTTTTTTACACCTGTATCAACAAGATGGTGAGGTAAGTTACTATCTTAAAAATTGAGTAACAAAAACCAACATAAAACTCAGTGTCTATGCACCTTTGCACTGACAAAACACTCACAAATCAGCATATTCAAGAAGAAAGGATCTGAACCTAAAATATTCATAGCAAAATGATATAAAAAACGTGATCTCTGTGGGTTACAGACTGTTACAGATCCGATAAGATGGCCCCAGTTCGCTTTTTCCCTGCAAAAGATGAAGCCAGCTGAGAGGCCCGTTCTAACGAATGGGCCTCTGTCCATTCTGCCTTCTGCGTTTCCTCTGCAACAACTTATGCTGCCACTTAATCGTATTGCGCCCACCAAAGCCTAATTAACCTATTTACTCCGCTGTTCGCTCTTTTTATCAATAAGACTTACTGACGACCAAGTTGTTGCTTTATTAATCAGTAATTCAGCAAAAGCGAAACTTCACCCAAAACTGAGATCTAGCACAAAGTTATTGGCATAAAACTCATGCTAAATAGAGACATGACAGATTAAGTAAATGGTTAATTTTCATGCAGTAACTATCCTTCTCCGTCAAAAAACATCAAGGCTATATAGACTTAATTAATGATTGACCGAATTCAAAAACGATGCCTATGATGGCAACAATATCCTCGAACAGGTAGGTACGCTATGACTGCAATCACCCATGTATATAACTACACAGTTAGATGTCCACATTACAAAGATCCTGAACATCCCGTTACTTGGTTAAATCATATTGAAATGAACCAGTCCTGTGAGATCGCGTTAAATCGCATCACTAAATGGCACGAGCTTTCTGGGGAAAAAACCTTCGAAACGAATAAGTTTGTGGTTCGTAAAGCCGAAAATGAAGATGCTTACTTCTCAATGCAGAGTGACAGACTCAAAAATGACGGCCATGCCTTAGTCACCTTTAAAATCTTTTTAGACGATTGCTGTGACGATGCGGCGCCTGAAGAAATCATGCAGCACCTGATTGAAGACTATCAACAACGCTTAGCCAAACTCGAATAATCTTTGCAGTATTATTTAGCGACCTTAGACGCCAGTGCGCAAAACGCCACTGGCGTTTTTATTTGTCGAGTTCGATAACTCAACCCACGACGTCATTTAATGCTCTTAGTTTCACTCACTCGGTTGACACTCGCCCAGAAGCATTGCAACAGCGGCTCAGCAGATAATATCGCCATAGCGTGATTCAGCT
The DNA here is from genome assembly GCF_025653985.1 of Shewanella sp. SM69. NCBI lineage: Bacteria > Pseudomonadati > Pseudomonadota > Gammaproteobacteria > Alteromonadales > Shewanellaceae > Shewanella > Shewanella sp. SM69. Next base: position 192,817 of record NZ_JAKKRV010000005.1, on the reverse strand, counting down.
CAAGATCTGTTATATTGTCCCGAATGTCATTTAGCACAGTAAAAATGGCAAGGCCCAGTAAATTGAGTTACGAACTTAAATTGAGGATTGGCATCACAATGAATAAAGCGACGCTCATTATTATTCCTTTATTACTCGCTACATCCGCCTGTGCGGATTTAAAGGACGCAGGCCGTGCCATCGGCACAACGACTAAAGAAGTCACCACTGAGATAGGCCACGCGACTCGAGACACGACAAAAGCCATAGGTCATGCTTCACGGGATGCGGTCAAATCGGTAAAAGAGGATTTAACCAAAGACTAATGACAGTGACGCCTAGGCGTCACTGCTCATTTTAAGCATCTTATACATTTAAGCATCACGCATTTTAAGCGCCACGCCCCTTAAGCCGCATTCGCCCGAATACCATGGGGCACAGGCAATCCTTGGGCATTCACATGCACAAACACCATCTTATCTATACTCACCACTGGCGCCTGCGTCATCTTATTACGTACTTGGCAGCTTACGGTAATAGAACTGTGGCCGAGACTCACGAGCTCCAGACCAAACTCAATCACATCCCCTTGATGCGCTGGCGTCATAAAGTTGATTTCAGAAATCAGCTTAGTCACATGGCTCGTGCTCTTCATCTGACAGGCAGCAAAGATGGCGGCCTCCTCGTCTATCCAACTGAGCAACTGACCGCCAAACAGTGTATTTGCTGGATTTAAATGTTCAGGTTTAACTAAACGGCGACTGTAATATTTCATGGCGATGACCTCAATGTGAATGCCAATAATCAGCTTTAATACGCTATAACTTTCCACATTATTCAGAGCATTTTTCAGGCCACTATTGATCGCCATTAAATAACAATGAGATAGCAATAAGCTGCTGTAAAATAATCCGATTATTGCACCAAGTCGTATCAGAGTTGCACCATATTAATCAGCGTAATAGTGAACCAATAAGCAAAAAAATAGCGACTCATAGAGTCGCCAAGCTAAGGCAAGCAAAAACTTACTGGGTAGGAAGTTAAGCCACAAAATTTGACTTAAAAACCCGCACAGCACATGTAGGCGAACTGCACGGGGGACAACAGCTGCAGAGCAGCTAAACACAGGCTTACGGGTAACACTCTTTCATACTCGACTCGAGATTTAGGCTGCAAGGTCGGTAACTCATCACAGTCCGCCCTTGCCCTCTATTTCGAGTTTTACCACCACGCCTCACCACAAACATCAGCATAAGGCGTGCTAAGGATTGATCCACAATCACAATGGATCATCCTAAGCGCTTCTACTGCTTAAAACTGCTCTTCTTCGGTAGAACCTGTCAGTGCGGTCACTGATGAATGGCCACCTTGAATAACCGTAGTCACTTGGTCGAAATAACCTGTGCCCACTTCCTGTTGATGCGCCACGAAGGTGTAACCTTTCTTCGCTGCTGCAAACTCAACTTCTTGAACTTTCTCGACATAATGCTTCATACCTTCGCCGCGCGCATAGTCGTAAGCGAGGTCGAACATGTTGTACCACATGTTGTGGATGCCGGCTAAAGTGATGAACTGGTACTTGTAGCCCATGTCTGACAATGCTTGTTGGAAGCGCGCGATAGTGGCGTCGTCCAGATTTTTCTTCCAGTTGAACGAAGGCGAACAGTTATAAGCAAGCAGTTGATCTGGGTACTGAGCATGAATCGCTTCAGCAAAAACACGCGCTTCTTCAAGATCCGGTTTAGCGGTTTCACACCAAATCAAATCCGCATAAGGGGCGTAAGCTAGACCGCGAGAAATCGCTTGGTCAAGACCGGCTTTCACACGGTAGAAACCTTCATTGGTGCGCTCGCCAGTCACGAAATCACGATCGTATGGGTCGCAATCTGAAGTTAACAAATCGGCCGCGTTAGCATCGGTACGGGCAATAACCAGCGTATCGACACCGCTCACGTCCGCTGCTAAACGTGCAGCAACCAGCTTTTGTACCGCTTCTTGGGTTGGCACTAATACTTTGCCGCCCATGTGACCACATTTCTTCACTGAAGCTAACTGATCTTCAAAGTGAACACCGGCAGCGCCCGCGTCGATCATCGACTTCATCAGTTCGAAGGCATTTAATACGCCGCCAAAGCCCGCTTCTGCGTCAGCAATAATTGGCAGAAAGTAATCAACAAATTTTTCATCTTCTGGATTAACGCCATTGCCCCACTGAATTTGGTCAGCGCGACGGAATGAGTTATTGATGCGTGACACCACAGCTGGCACTGAGTTAGCTGGATATAAAGATTGATCTGGGTACATAGTGCCGGCTAAGTTAGCATCGGCTGCCACTTGCCAACCTGAAAGGTAAATCGCTTCGATACCCGCTTTCGCCTGTTGTACCGCTTGACCACCCGTTAACGCACCCAATGAATTCACATAGCCTTTTTTAGCGCCACCGTTAACCAATTCCCATAACTTAGCAGCACCGCGCTTAGCGATAGTATTCTCAGGCACGATTGAACCGCGAAGCGCAACCACTTCTTCTGCGGTATAAGGACGACGCACGTGTTTCCAACGTGGGTTTTCTGCCCAATCTCTCTTGATTGCATCAATCTGCTCTTGACGTGAAGTCTGAGTCGTTGCCTTAGTCATAATGTCGCTCCTTTCTCTTTGATGTTGTAGCTATCATGAAACTGCCCCCAGTTTCACTCTGCTAAATTGTTTGGTTGGCGGTAGCCCCGCCACAGCTAAATCTGGTTTACCTAAAACGGTTCAAGCAAATGAGTTCATTCTAAGCTGTCAGCATTTCGTAACCGGGTAAGGTTAAGAAATCGACCAGCTCGTCGGAGGTGGTAATGTCTTCAAGCAACACCGCTGCTTGGGTGAATTTGCCATGGGTGAATCTGTCGCTACCCACTTCTTTTTTCACGTTCGACAGCTCTTCAACCAACATGTCTTTAAAGAGTTGTTTGGTCACTAATTTGCCGTTTGACAGTGACTTACCGTGTTGGATCCATTGCCAAATTGAAGCCCTAGAGATCTCAGCCGTAGCCGCATCTTCCATTAAGCCGTAAATGGGCACACAACCATTGCCGCTGATCCACGCCTCTAAATACTGCAGGGCGATACGAATGTTCAGACGCATCCCTTGTTCAGTGCGCTCACCGTCGCAGGTTTTAAGCAGTTCGCTAGCCAGAATTGGCGCATCGACATCACGGGTAATATGTAATTGATTACAGTGATCTTGGCCTATGTATTCGTTGAAAATCCCCATAGCGGTGTCGGCAAGGCCAGGGTGCGCTACCCAAGTGCCATCGTGGCCGTTACGCGCTTCTAGTTCTTTATCCTTACGCACCCGCTGCAATACGGCTTCGTTCTGAGCAGGATCTTTAGCAGGAATAAAGGCTGCCATGCCGCCCATCGCTAAGGCACCGCGTTTGTGGCAGGTCTTAATCAAGAGTCTTGAATAAGCGCTTAAGAAAGGCGTATCCATAGTGACGGCTTGGCGATCCGGTAAGACTCGGTCGCTATGACGTTTTAATGTTTTGATATAGCTGAAGATGTAATCCCAACGACCACAGTTGAGCGCTACGATATTGGAACGTAATTCATAGAGAATTTCGTCCATTTCGAACACGGCAGGCAAAGTCTCAATCAAGCAAGTACATTTAATCGTGCCCGCTTGCAGACAAAACCGTTCCTCAACAAAAGCAAACACTTTTGCCCACCAGCGCGCTTCAATATGACTTTCTAACTTAGGAATATAAAAATATGGACCACTGCCCTTGGCCAAAAGTTGGCGATAGTTGTGGTAGAAATACAGTGCGAAATCAAACAGTGAGCCAGGAATCGCTTTGCCATTAAACTGCACGTGTTTTTCTTTAAGGTGCAGACCACGAACGCGGCAGATAAGCACTGCAGGATTTGGTCCTAATTTATAGTGCTTACCCGTGTCCGGTGCTGTGTACTCAATATCACCACGCACGGCATCACGTAGATTGATTTGACCTTCGACGACTTTTTCCCAGCTTGGTGCTAGGGAATCTTCAAAGTCGGCCATAAACACTTTGGCGTTGGCGTTGAGTGCGTTAATCACCATTTTACGTTCAACGGGACCTGTGATTTCCACGCGGCGATCGAGTAAGTCATCGGGAATACCGCGAATCTGCCATGCACCATCACGGATAGCGCGGGTTTCAGGCAGAAAGTCAGGTAATGTTCCTTTATCGATACGCGCTTGCTTTTCTTTACGCTTAGCGAGTAAGGCAGGTACTTCGTCGGCAAACTCACGACAAAGGGATTCGAGTAAGGCGACAGCCCCTTCGGTAAAAATGACTTCTTGGCCTGGAATGTCACGCCCCACAATATTCAGCGTGGCGTTTGCTGTAGCTTTACCCAGTGTTGAATTCAATTGCTGTTCACTCAAAGTGTGTTCCGTCATCTTGATGCCCTCCCAAGAGGCTCCACTATCACAGGCTTAACGCTGACATATAAAGCAGTAGCATCCCCAATCACCACTGCTTATAAACTCACCAAAAAACCATCAAATGTTTGTTTCGAACTAAAACTTACCGACAAACGTTTGTATTTGCAACAGTCCAAGATTGACAAAAACATGCATTAACCTAAGTGAAAACCATGCTAAAATTGGTCTGACCAAGTAATAAAATAAACAACAAATAACTGATAAATATACAATTAAACATTTTAATCACATATGACAATTGCAGTTAAATGAAACTTGTCAGACAACTTTACCAATCAATACGCAAAGTAATTAATTACGTAATTAAATAACTAATAGTAAATTTATTATTACATCATTTTTACTCTATTAGACCTAAGTAGAAAATGCTCAATGTTTTGAACTAACCTAGAGGTAAGTCAGATAAATTCATATAAATCATAATGATAAAGACTGTTGCCATTGCCATGAATTAAAACAACCGTTTCATTTTGACGTTTACGTAAACGAAATAAGTGTCATGTGCGATTCAAACTAAGTACCAGGTTGCGTTTCCCGATCAACAAGGTGGGATGTGATGGTTAACTCAAAAAATAAATCACTTTTTTATAAAAAAAATGAAACAAATTTGACATTACAGTGGGATGGAACTTAGACGCGACTTTTTATGAAGCTTTTCTCCTGCGAGAACCCATACCTTACTTCCTCAAATACATGCCTTTTCGTAACACTTATTCGCAGCACTGCACATTTCAACCACGACATCTGAAACATATGTTGCCAACTTAAATGCAAATCATTACTATTCGCGACCTATTTATTTGGGGGAACCATTAATGAAATCATTTCGTTTGTCACTAACTGCACTCGCCTGCCTTTCCGTTTTATCGCAAACTGCATCCGCCGAAGCTAACTCGGTATCAGCAAATACTGAAGCCAACGTTGAGCGCATCACGGTTTATGGCAGACAAAACTCAGTGGTGAAAAATTCAGGGCTAGCGACTAAATCCGACATGTCTCTCATGGAAACACCCGCTGCAGTTGTAATTGTTGACCAAGAACTGATCGAAACCCAAGGTACAGATAATCTGCAAGACTTGATCCGTAACATCAGTGGTGTGACTCAAGCGGGTAATAACTATGGCATCGGTGACAACATAGTCATCCGTGGTTTAGGCGCAAATTACACCTATGACGGTATGTATGGCGGTGCTGGCCTTGGTAACACTTTCAACCCCACGCGCTCTTTAACCAACGTTGAATCCGTAGAAGTATTAAAAGGCCCAGCGACTGGACTCTATGGCATGGGGAGTGCTGGTGGCGTCATCAATTTAATTGAGAAAAAACCGCAATTCGAGTCAAAAAACAAATTTACCGCCGAAGTTGGACAATGGGATACCTACTCCCTTGCTCTGGATAGCACGGGCGGTCTGAGCGATGATGTCGCCTACCGTTTAGTGGCAAAATCCGGCCGCAGTGATGGCTATCGCGATATAGGTACAGACAGAGACGAAATCTATGGCGCCTTAAAATGGGTATTAAGTGATAGCCAAGATGTAATGCTTTCAGGTGCTTACATTAAAGATGCTATCGCCGTTGACTCTATTGGCCACCCGATTCGAATTTACAATGCCGATTCAGTCGGCGGTAAGAGCGCGGGAGAGGTCACTTGGCAGGATTTGATCAACGATCCAAGTGGTAAGGGTCTACAACTGACCGATGCACAGCGTCAGCAGCTAGCGGACTCGTTGTCGGGCGCTGACGGCTTAAGGCCCTATTCGTTTGGTGATGCAGGGCTGATTTCGCCCATGGCGAAGGACAATGAAGGCGAAGAGTTAAGATTTAAACTAACCCATAATATTTACTTCAACGATAATCTGTTTCTTAATCAGCAATTACAGTATCGCGACTACACTTCAGGCTTCGCCCGCCAAACAGGTGCTTATAACTACGTCTACTGGAAACAAGGCAAAAACCCGATCAACACTGATCCCCGCGCGCCTTTAGTTGAAAACGGCGTGCTTTATCCTTTTGCTGCAAGACGTCAGGAATACCGTAAAGTGGATGCCGACGAGACTTCGTGGCAGTACTTTGCCGATTTACGTTATGACTTCCAAATTGGCAATATAGACAATGAATTATTGGTCAATGCCAACTATGAAGACCGTAATATTCGCTTCCAGCAATATTCTATCTACGATGCGGATCAAATCTTTAAAAACAAAGATGGCAAAATCATTTACCAAGGATCTCTGCCTTATATATACGACATCCGCAATCCTAATTGGGGCACAGGTAAATTCGAGGACTATGACCCACTCAAAACCGCTAACTATGACAAAAAAGTCAGCGCTTGGGGCGTAGGCTTACAACATGTCAGTTATCTGCCATACGGCTTTACCACGCGTATTGGTGTTGCCTTTAATGAGATTAAACAAGCCTATGAGCACTTTGGTGTTGATCCACGCTATAGCACTAGCCAATCCCAAGCGACACCAGAAGCCGATACCACAGATAACGGTATGACCTATAACCTAGGGTTAACCTACATGCCGATTGAGGATTTATCATTTTTCATCAACCATTCTAAAGGGCGAACCGCTTACAGTGTACTTGATGCAGTAAAAGATAATGCTACCGACCGAGATGATTCAGAATCAATTAGCAATGATCTAGGTATGCGCTTTAAAGCATTTGAGGATCAATTACTTGGCTCACTGGTATTCTTTAAAAGCTCGCGTACTAATGTCGCCTATAACAACCCTGATTATACCAATGGCATATTAACCCCTAATATTCCCGTGTATTTTTACGATGGCAGCGAAGATACTCAGGGGGTCGAACTCGATCTCAATGCCCACCTGAATGATCAATGGCGCGTTAACCTTAATGGCATGTACCAAGATGCAAGGGATAAGCAAAACCCGAATGACGTCGCAAATTACGACAGCCGTCAAAAAGGTGTGCCTTATGTCACTGCCAGTGCTTGGGTTACCTATGGCGCGGATTGGTTTAGATTATCAAGCCCAATCGAGCTGAGCCTTGGTGCAAAATTTGTCGATGATCGCAGTACGCACTCAAGCTCATTTGGTATTCCAGACGGTTACGTGCCTAGCTATACCGTCGTTGACTCGGCAGTGAGCTACAATGCGGATTCTTGGAAAATCCAGCTGAACATTAATAACCTTTTCAATAAAGACTATTACAGTAAAGCCATGTTCCTCGGAGGTATGCCGGGTGAAGAACGCAACGTCAAACTGCAATACAGCTATAGCTTTTAACACTTAAACATCAGCGTTAAATTTGATGTTGTAAACCAATAAAAAAGAGAGCATTTATGCTCTCTTTTTATATCCAAATCAGAGTGACAACATTAGCTCACATTCTCCCTATCGCCACGCATGAGGGATTCCAACTCTGCCTTACCCTTATTCGATAAATTGATTAACGTCGCTAAATCATTTTGATGAGCCGCACTCGCAATCACCAGTTTCTTATCATGTTCAGCAAAGATTTTTACCCGCTCGTTGGCTTGTACCTGCGATAAACCTAGGCCTTGGAGAATCTTCTCACTGGCCGATAGCGCCGAACCAAAGGTCTCACGAAACACATCCGTCACCCCAAGGCTCATCAAACGATAAGCATGGTTACGGTCCCTCGCCCGCGCGACTATGTTGATATGGGGAAAATGCGTTTTCACTTGCTGAGCAATTTCAATGGAATCCTCAACACTGTCAACGGCCAACAATAATAAACGCGAGCGCGCGATCCCCGCCGACATCAACATGTCTAAGCGTCTGGCATCACCAAAATACACTTCACCACCGTATTTACGAATAACATCCACATGACTCGCATCCTTATCCAAGGCGACAAAAGGGATACCTGATGAGGCCAAAATACGCCCCGTGATCTGGCCTACTCGACCAAATCCAGCAATCACCACTTCAGATTCGGTGACATTAATCGTATCTGGCAGACGAGTATCCACCACTTTGGCTTTAGTTGCTCGGAACAAAGTAAACAATAGAGGCGTTACTGCCATAGACAAACCAATAGCAAGCACAAGGACTTGCGCAATTTTATCGCCGACAATACCAGATAGCTGCGCCTGAGATAAAAGCACAAAGGCAAATTCGCCCCCTTCAGCAAGGATCAAACCTAGTGCAATACTAGGCCGCCATTTGTGGTGCCGAATGCGACCCAACACCATAAGCACAAAGGTTTTAATCAGCAACATAGCCATTAAAATACCCAGAATAAGTAACGGATCAGATATCAATAATTTCAAATCCATACTCATACCGACAGCCATAAAAAACAGCCCAAGCAATAAGCCTTTAAAAGGTTCTATGTCAGTTTCGAGCTGGTGCCGATAACTTGAGTTAGCGAGCATAATACCCGCCAAAAATGCCCCCATGCCCGCAGAAAGTCCCAACCACTCCATTAACTCAGCGCTACCCATGACCAGCAATAATGCAAAAGCGGTGAGCACTTCACGCACCCCACTGCTTGCCACTAGTTTAAGGAATTTAGGCAATAAATATTTCCCCACTAACACAAAACCAACGAGCGCAAGACACGTCCAGTACCAAGGCACCGCATGATGTTCAATCTGAGCAGAATTGGGCGCCAAATATGCTGTCAGCAGCAACATAGGGATAACCGCAAGATCTTGCATTAACAAGACCCCAAAAGCATCACGTCCAAGTGGGGTTGTGAGCAACCTATGCTCACTCATTAACTGCACGGCGAAGGCTGTCGATGATAAAGATAGCGCGGCACCAACCACTAAAGCCGCCTCAATAGACAAGCCAAAGCCCCAAGCCAAACCTCCAATCGCAGCCCATGACAACAACAGCTGACCACTGCCTAAACCAAAGATAGCACTGCGAAGTTCCCATAATTTACTTGGATTCAATTCGAGTCCAAGTACAAACAGCATAAGTACCACACCTAACTCGGCAAAATGCAACACGGCTGCAGGATCAGAAACCAACGCCATACCACCTGGGCCTAAAATAATCCCTGCGGCCAAATAGGAAAGAATAGGACCCGCGCCAAAACGTTTACCCAAGGGAACAAAAATAACCGCCGCCAATAAAAATAGCAGCACCGACGTGAGTAAACTCGACTGTTCCATGAAGGCTCCAACGGAAAAAGGAATGCGCATTGTTCTATGTAAGGACCCAGCAATAGCTAGGCAATTATCAGCTATGATATCCCATTTATTTATTAACAAGGTCAAGGCAATTCATTAAAAATAAGAAATTTTTGATACGGAAAACACTTAAGCGTAGGGGAAATCAACTGGAGTAACAAAGCAGAGTAAAAGTACGCTTAAAGACACCTTAGACTGTTATTGCATTTTAGTGAGTGGTTGCAAAATAAAAAACGAGCAATAACTAAGGAAGGATAAAACCAGTAAGGGCTTGCCAACTCTGGATGAGACTAAATGCTCACTCGACTTACATTACACAGAGGGCGATGTGATATGACGCCGTAAATCAGTCGCCTGCTTGTTACATTTTAATATGTCAGAATAGCGTACTACGGTGTTGCGGCCATTGGCCTTAGCGGCATAGAGCGCCATGTCGGCTCGGTGGAATAATGGATCCAAACTCAGATCATCAGCCATTAAACCGCTCACGCCAAAACTCGCCGTTATGACGAACTTATGCCCTGAATGTTGGGTATCAATGGCCTCGATACGAGCTCGACATTGCTCCGCCACTTCCATGCCTTTCGCTTCATCGGCATAGGGTAATAAAATTGCAAACTCCTCACCGCCGATACGAGCAAAAACATCACCATTTCGGATATGGGATTTAAGGGAGTCAACCACCTTTTTAAGCGCCCAATCGCCAGTTCCATGACCAAAAGAATCGTTGATGCGTTTGAAGAAATCTAAATCAAACAAAATGACACAGAAATCCCCGCTACGAGCCGTAGCTTGCACAAAAAGGTTTTCTCCCAACTCTTGCCCTGCACCACGATTCAATATGCCTGTTAAGGCATCCATTCTCGCCATACGCATAAACTTACGTTTCTGCATCTGACCTACGGCTAACAAAATCCCAAGGAAGAACAGCCCACCCACTAAAATAGTGATAAACATCAGCATATTGGTGTATTCCCGCTCTTTTACCATTTGCTGAGCGATGTAAAGTTCACGCTCTTTATTGAGTAAGTTGATTTCACGCGCCTGTTCATCGGCATTAAACTTAGCCGCCTGATAAGCGAGAGTTTTCATTCTAGATTGGTCAAAAATCAATTGATTATAATATTGTTCTTTTCTTTTGTATTCATAGGCTTGCTCAAATTGTTTATCTGCCGCCATCAGTTCGGCAAATACCTTATATGCAATATGCTTATGTTCGATGTAGCTATTATCATCGAGAAATGAAAGCACTTTAACGGCGTGACTTTTCGCTTGAACCTGCTCACCCATGGCAAAGTAATTCTCGGCAAGTAGTGCATGTACATGGCTAATTTCTAACTGAAATTGAAAAGCTTCATACCCTTTTAAAGCTAATAGCAGAATCGCTCTCGCGCCTAAAAAGTCGCCCCGCTCCTGCAAAACCATAGCTTTGCCTTTCATCGACATAGTCGCCAGAAGGGGGAATTGCTTCGCATCACAGTATTGACGGCTATCTTCGAAGGCATCGAAGGCGTCGGGATTTTTCACGCCGAGTAAATAAATAGCGCGCAACAATTTGGCATGACAAATATCGCGGACATCGGTTTCCTTTGCGAGTTGTAGCACTTTATTGGCATAAAGGCCCATATCGCTATAAGCATCCATTTCGGAATAAATATTGGCAATTCTTAAATATGAGTGCCGTTTAATCGTGACATCATCAATATTCACCACTAGGGCTAATGCTTGAGCGACTGCAGCCAAGGCTTTGTCATAGTCACGTATCCCTATATATACAGTGGCTTTGTAACTATAAACTGACGCTAATAAATCAGTATTTGTCACTAAGGTTTCGGCTTGGTGAAGATCATCTAACGCTTTAGTATATTCACCGATGAAAAAATAACCTATCGCTCTATCTATCCTCAGTCGTCCTTGTTGTATTGTAGTTAAACGACTGAATTCTTTCTCATATTCGGCAAGTTTTTTCTGCGCAGCACTAAGATCAGATTGCAGTAATACATCAAGCTCATTGAGTGCCTGATCAAAATAGAGAGAGTTAGCCATCAAAGCTGTCGAACACAAGGCGAAGATGGCTAATAGGGCACAACGTAACCGTTTCAAGATGAGTTAATTATTACCATGATTGACTAAAACAAATGTTTGATAATTTTGGTCGCCACTCAAAACTTTTAGTTTTGTCATATCCCCTGTCATTACAGCGCTAATTTCTTCATCAGTTAACCCATGGGCGCGCATTACGGCCTCCGGGTCCTGTTGATACGCTTCCATCAGTTGTGCATCTTGACCTAACTGGGTAAAAAAATCCGATAATGCAGACATACCTTTCCTTATTTATATGATGACTCCCGAATTCAGCTCAGAAGTACAGCACTCACAATTAGCCTAAATCTTCAGGTCTAATGCCTAATTTAGTTAAAATAGCATAGTTGTATTCGAGTTTTTTTGCTGGCGGGATCAGTAAAGTACTGATCGGAGACAAGTTTGCCTCGGGCAGCTTACTCAACGGCAAATACTCAATTCTAGGGGCTTGAACTGGCAGATTAGCAGCTTCGTAGATCACCACTTGATGATCTCGCGGATACCATTGATTCAGTTGTTCAACCAAAATCTGCAGCCTGTCACTCGTAGTATGAAACTGAGTTAAGGTATGTTCACCAGCAATCGCAATTTGCCATAACAATAAATGGGTTGTCGGATCGGGCACATGATTAAAAAACATAAACTGGCTAGCTTCAAAGCTTTGATGCCCAGAGCTGCCGGGGTCAATACCCAGATCAGCCCATAAACACGCCTCGGCCGAAATCCCCGGCTCCATCTTCGCTGAAAACCCTTCTGCCCTCGCCCGCGTAATCGCCATATGGGAAACACAGGCAAAGACTCCAGGATGACCATAGAGTGCACAAACGGTTTTTTTGCCAGCCCTCACCGCCTCCAATATAGAATTAACCATTTGTTCATAGGTTTCTCGGCGATTTTTAACTTCACCATTTTGTGCATAAAACGGCTGTAAATTGATGACATTGGGATTAATGTTCTGGATCCAACGCTGCGAAAAACCATCGGGCAAGAGTGAAAACACGACATCAGCGTGCTCAATATAACTACGACTCATCACACTGATCTGTCCGGCCAGTTGTAAACCCGTACCTACGCAAACTAAAGAACCCAATGCATCTATCCCACTATTTTATTTCGAAGACTGCAAACTCACGGTAAAAAGCCACAGAACAAGAACACAATAAAAACATATCGGTAACTTTAATCTGATTTTAATGAGATTACTATGTTTATCGCCACACATACTGTCTATCGACTTGCTAACTAATTGTTTGGCTTTAAAGAAGAAATAGCTCACATTTACTCTTTTCCCAATCCAGCCAACAGTAAACCTGTACGGCTCTGAAGCCTAAAATCATACTCATAGTCCCATATGAATTCAGCGAATAAATATCCTTAAAGATTGAGAACTAAAGCCGACATACTGGGTCGAAAAGTCACACAATTCGATCTATGACGGTTGCAAAGCCCGATTGCCCTTGTCATGAGGGGGAATGCTTGGGTATTATGGCCGCCAGATTTTCAGAAGTAGCGCATACAATGATCAATAAAAAGCAAAGTCTTACTCTACTGGGCGCTGTGGCGCTCTCTGTTTCGCTCAGTGCCTGTAGCGTGTTCGATTGGTTGATTTATAAGCCCGACATTCCACAGGGCAACTACATGGAACCGCAACAAGTTGAAAAGTTGCGCATTGACATGACCAAAGAACAAGCCGAATACATTCTCGGCCGTCCGGTATTACGAGATAGTTTTGCTGACGATACTTGGTACTATGTGTATCACTACAAGAGTGGGCGTGATGCCAGCATTACGCATAAAGAACTCATACTGCACTTTACGGGCGATAAACTTACCTCAGTGAAAGGCGATTATGAACTGAGCAAAGAATTTAGTACGCCGCTAGAGCAAAGCAGCTTACCAACAGGTAATAAAACTGAGCTAGTGCCACAAATTCCAGCACAGCGCGCCGATGAAAAGCCATTAGTTAAAGAAAATCAAGCTGAAGCGCAAGTTCAAAAACCAATTAAGTAATATCCTAAACTTTGCTTATGCTCTTCTCAGCCAATCAAATACAAAAAAGCGCCCAAGGGCGCTTTTTTATTGAGCAATGATGTCAGTATTTAAGCCCGTCCGCCCGTCACTTTATTCGCGCGGCCTTCATCTTTAGCTTTATCTGCTCGGCGACGACGCACATCCTTAGGATCAGCAATCAAAGGACGATAAATCTCAACCCTTTGCCCCGGCAAAATCACTTGGTCATGTTTAACCACATTACTAAACACACCAAGCTTAACCGTGTCTAAATCGATCTCAGGAAAAAAGCTTACGATGTTACTTAAACGCACCACCTCAATCGCCGACGTGCCGGGATTCACATTCACCGAAATCACTTTTTGCTGTGTAGGCAAGGCGTAAACCACATCAACTACAAACTTATCTGTCTCATTTGTCACTGTAAATCACCTTAGCGCGACTCGTAAATGCCGTCACCATTGATACCATAAGATCATTAAACACTTTACCAAAGGCCATATCGGCTAACGAACTTGAAAACTCAAAACTCAGCTCGAATTCTACCTTGCAGGCCTCTTCAGTCAGCTCAGTAAAACGCCACTGCCCCAATAAATGCTTAAAGGGCCCATTTTCCAATGTTAAATCAATACTCTTACCAGGAACCACTTGGTTGCGAGTCGTAAATGTCTTACGGATCCCCGCTTTACTCACATCAACAGATGCCAGCATAGTCTTGCCATCAAATTCTAAGACTTTGCCACCCACACAACCGGGTAAAAACTCCTTATACGACTCGACATCATTCACTAAGTCATACATTTGCATCGCACTAAAACGGACTAACACACTTCTAGAAATTTGCGGCATAGGACTTAGTACTCTTCACTAACGTATTCACAGCGACCTAAGCAAACTCAAACGCACGAAAAGAACACACGTGCAATAAACAACTTAGGCCAGCAATCAAAATTTGCACGGATTTTATCACGATACGTAAAAAACGCACCCCTTGTGCACTTAAGCTGATACTCAACACCCTAATCACGTTCAAAAAAACAGCAACAACACGATAGAGGCTTGAAATTAACTAAATAAACCCTTATATCAATACCAAATTGATTCACCGTGCGTATAATGGCGCCACTATGGTAAAGAAAAATTCAAGCAAAGCCGCGCCTGCGACTATCGCACGTAATAAGCGCGCAACCTTCGAATACCGTTTCGAAGAGAAAATGGAAGCTGGCCTATCCCTAATGGGATGGGAAGTTAAATCTATCCGTATGGGTAAGGTCAACTTGTCCGACTGTTACGTATTCCTGAAAAATGGCGAAGCCTTTATGCATGGCTGCACCATTATTCCCTTGAATACGGCATCGACACACGTTGTCTGCGATCCCCTGCGCTTGAAAAAGCTGCTACTCAGCCGTAAAGAGCTCGATAAACTGGCTGGCTTAGTCGAGCGTCAAGGCTACTCCATCATTCCTATTTCTATGTACTGGCGTAAAGGTGCATGGGTGAAAGTGGAGATTGGCTTAGGTAAAGGTAAGAAAGATCACGATAAGCGCGAAGATACTAAAGCGCGTGAATGGGAAGTTGAAAAAGCCCGCGTGATGAAAAAAGAAAAAACGCACGGATAATGAACAAACGATTGAACTTGAAGCAAATGATGCTAGGTGATCATTGTGCTACGGGTTACAATCAAATTCTTGGGGGCGATTCTGGATTCGACAGGATTCACGAAACCCTGGGAGCATGCCGAGGGGCGGTTGGCCTCGTAAAAAGCCGCACAGTTATAGTTGCAAACGACGATAACTACGCTCTAGCAGCTTAGGCTAGCTAGCCATCTGACACAGGTCTCTCAAATGGGCGGTGTATACAGATGGTCATCTTACATTTGATAGCGAGGGAACTCCGTCCGGGGGTGAACCGCGAAATAGTACCGGACTCGCCCGATGAAATCCTGTCTTTCGGAGTTTATTCGGGTTAATTAAAAGAGAGACTAAGCATGTAGTGCCTTGGATGTAGGTGTTCTGGACGCGGGTTCAAGTCCCGCCGCCTCCACCAATTTTACCAGAAGGGCTTAACCGCAAGGTTAAGCCCTTTTTGTTTGGGTGTTCAAATGATTGCTAACGATTCAAATGCGGCGGCGGGAACTGAACTGGCGTCGATAAATGAATTATGTCACCACTTGATCTAATCTCTATTAGATTCAGCCATTCAGACGCCGCACCTAAAAACCTACCTTTTCCCCTTTCCACCCAAAGCCCGTTTCTTCGCTCTTTGCTTCTGAGCCGCTTTGCCGTTACGTCTAGGTTCGGTATCCATCTTATTAAAGTCGGGTTCAAAGCCAGGTAACCATTGTTGTGGTAGACGCTTGTCGAGCACAACTTCAACTTCTTCCAATAATAGGGCGTCCTCTTGACTAAAGAGGGTGATGGCAAGCCCTGCACTACCCGCTCGACCTGTGCGACCAATACGATGAATATAATCTTCAGCGATAAAAGGCAGCTCAAAGTTGATCACATATTTAAGCTCGACGATATCTAGGCCTCTGGCGGCGACATCCGTTGCCACTAGCACTTGAATTTTGCCTTGTTTAAATTCCTGCAAAACTTTCTCGCGCGCGCCTTGAGACAAGTCACCGTGAAACGCCTGAGTGATAATATCGGCTTTATTGAGTTGCTGAACCAGTTTATCGACGCCTTGCTTAGTGCGGCTAAAAATCAACACTTGATGCCAGTTTTTACTGCGTACCAGATGGCTGACGAGTTCGGTTTTACGGTCGGCGTCGACGGCATAAACCACTTGTTCAATTTCGGCAGCGGTCGTGTTGCGCTTGGCAACTTCAATCAACTTGGGATCGCGCAGTAAGGTTTTACTTAAGCTGAAGATAGCGGCATCTAAAGTGGCAGAAAATAACAGGGTTTGTCTGTCACTCGGTACTTGCTTGAGCACGGCTTGAATTTCATCCATAAACCCCATGTCGAGCATGCGGTCGGCTTCATCAAAAACAAGCACACTCAATTGCTTAAGATTTAATGCACCTTGCCTAAGGTGGTCAAGTAAGCGACCCGGTGTTGCGATTAACACATCAATCCCTGCATTAAACACAGCGACCTGCGCATCGATACTCACGCCGCCGTAGGCGATACCGATACGAATATCAGTCCCTTTAGCGTACTTAACAAAACTCTGCTGTACCTGCACCGCCAGTTCACGTGTCGGCACTAAGACTAATCCACGTACGGGTCTCACAGCCGTTAACTCTTGCGAAGGGCTGAGTGTCATCAAATGATGCAAGATAGGCAAGGCGAACGCAGCGGTTTTGCCTGTACCCGTTTGGGCGCCAGCCATCACATCCCGTTTAGCTAAGATGGCAGGGATCGCTTCTAACTGGATAGGCGTTGGCGATTCATAGCCAAGAGCCGCTAAGGTATTCACTAACGTGGAGTTTAAGGATAAGGCACTAAAAGACATTGCGGTTAACCACTGAAAATAATGGCTAGAATTTTAGCAGACACAAACCCAAGCGACTAGCGGCATAGCGCTAGTCCTATTGTTATATGCAAACTTGTTTTACGATAAAAATGCGTCGAGATCTGCAGCTAGTTGCGGACGACTAAAAAGGTAACCTTGGGCTTGATCGCACTGGTTTTGTTGTAGGAAATCAGCTTGCTCTTTAGTTTCAACCCCTTCGGCGATAATTTCCAGCTTCAACGCATGTCCAAGCGCAATCACAGCCTTAGCAATCGCGGTATTGTTAGTATCGAAGGGAATATCCCGCACGAAGGATTGGTCAATCTTCAGTTTATGGATGGGCAGTTTTTTCAAATAATTCAGCGATGAATAACCAGTGCCAAAGTCATCGACCGATAATTCGATGCCCAAATCGCCAAGTCGCTTTAAGTCACGGATTGCAAGATCGGGATTTTGCATCATCACACTTTCGGTCACTTCAAGCTCTAAGTGTTTGGCGGGCAAGCCCGTTTCAGCTAAGACACGTTTTACATCATCCACAAAGGAGCTGCGCTGTAACTGCTGTCCGGCTACGTTCACTGCAATGCGGCCAAAGTGTTTGCCTTCACTAAGCCAACGCATGCCCTGACGACAGGCGGTTTCTAACACCCATAAACCTATCTCATGGATAAGACCAATTTTTTCCGCTACGGGTATAAATACCGCGGGCGAAATTAAACCCAGTTGAGGATCGTGCCAACGCAACAGCGCTTCAAATCCCACGGTTTTTCGAGTCACTAAGTCGAGTTTTGGCTGGTACATCAAGTACAAGGCATTTTGCTCAATCGCACCATAGAGGGCACTTTGCAGCTTAAGATGTTCAAAAGATTGCTGCGTTAAGGACTCAGTATAAAAAGCGTAATTATTGCGGCCATCATTTTTGGCGCGATACATAGCCGCATCGGCGTTACGCAGTAAAGTGTCAGCATCGGCTCCATCACTTGGATACAAGGAAACACCCATGCTCGCGGTCAAACGCAAGTGGTCGCCTGTGCTCACAATAAAAGGTTGCTCAAACACTTGGCGCAATTGATTTATGGCAACTGCGGCATCTGCACTATTGTCGATCCCTGAAATCAATGCCACAAACTCATCGCCACCAATCCGTGATAACACATCCTGATCGCCTACTTGGCTGCGTAAACGCTTGGCAAGCTCGACCAACATTTCATCGCCTATACTGTGGCCAAAACTGTCGTTGATATGCTTGAACAGATCGACATCAATCATCACAGTCGCTAATTGCAAATTCAGCCGCTTAGCTTGTCGCACTTCTTGCTTAAGCTGCATCATAAACTTCATGCGATTGGGCAAATGCGTTAGCGGGTCAAAATACGCTAAGTGCGTGAGTTGCGCTTCATTCTCTTTCTGGGCTGAAATATCGGCAAATACAGCGACAAAATAACGCACATCTCCAACGTCATCATAAATAGTGCTTATGGTGATATTTTGCGGAAAAATAGTGCCGTTTTTACGCCGATTCCAAATTTCGCCATTCCATTTACCTTGAGTAAGCAAGGCATTCCAGAGTTTATCGAAAAAATCTTTATCATGCCGACCCGAACTAAAAATCCGAGGATTCTGGCCGAGTAACTCTTCCCTCACATAACCTGTGATCTCAAAAAATGCACCGTTAACGTCGGTAATATTGCCATGCCGGTCGGTCACAACCACACCTTCAACCGAGTTTTTAAACACATTGGTCGCCAGTGTCAGTTGTTCTTCAACTGCTTTATGCTTGGAAATGTTGCGAGTCATACCGATAACGCCCACTAGCTCACCCTGGGCATTGAGTGTTGGGAGTTTTAGCGTTTCTAGCCAAAGATGATTTTTAGCTTCACTGCCATCTAAACACTCAGCGACAATGATAGGCGTACCTGACTCGATAGCGAGCTTATCACCCTCTAGAAAAATCTCTGCAATATCAGCACCAAAGAGTTCAACATCGGATTTACCAACAATCTCACTGCGGGGCATTTCCCACGCATTCTCAACACTACGATTGCAAAGAGTGTAAATGCCAGCGGCATTTTTCATCCAAATATGTTCGTCAAAACTATCGATAAAAGTTTGTAAATCGACCGTTTCGACACGACTCGGTGAACCTCGGCTTAATGTTTCAGCCGCATTATGTTGGCTCAATATCTCGCCTAACTGGTGTTGAATGCTATCGCTGATAAGCTTAGCGAGTTGTAGTGTTTTTGAATCTACACCTTGAGCTTCGTTGTGATAGAAGCATAAAAAACCAAAATTAGCCCCAGATGGCCAAGCGAGAGACAAACAAATCACGCTGCCGATTGCGCTACAAGTGTGCCAATCTGAGGGCTGCCGAGTATCCATAATTAACAGAGGCTCACGTACCTGCTCAGTTAGCTGTGATACAGATAATGCAGCCGTGATTTGATGACTGCCTAATCGCGGCAATGCTGAAATCGGCTCACTCAGGCTGGACAACTTAGCATTGCTTAGAGGGGAAATAGTAGGTTTATCAATAATATCAAAGGGATTGGAAACGATTTCTGATGGTGTGAGCATTGAGGGCATCACAACGGACTGGCTTATCGCAGGCTGGGGGTTGCCACTTAGGTGGCTAAGTATTGCCTGTATTTCACTTTCAGCCGCAGAGTCTGAACTTAACATGCAGCTAAGTTCACCCGCAGCATTCCATGCTAATAACATTGCTTTACTGCTTGATATCTCAGCGACTAAATTTAAGTCACTCAACCAGTTATCCAGCTGTTGCTGCGTAATAGGTACATCTATCATCATCTTGCCAACTCAGATCTCGTTACTGCTCAATCGGCCTACAGCGAGAATACCGTAAGACCTTAAACACATGCCCAATATTGCTACAGAGGGAAAACGTTAACCAAGCAGTAAAATCTCATAAAATTTTACGTTTAACATCAAATCAATACATCTCAATTGGCACTAAGGTTGGATCTAAAACTTACTCCATCATATCCACCTTTTAGGGTGGTAGAGGTCAAACCATCAAAATTCACACTAACTTACTCACACTCAGCAGACTGCTTGCACGGGTAAATCCAACTAACATTGCATTTGCTACTTTAGCACAAAATTTTAGTGTCAGTATCGCGATAAGTTTATTGAGTAACAATTAGTTAGACTTAATCAATTAAGTCTTCCCCCGATAATTCAGCACTTTCTTAGCGAGAGAAAACCATCCCTAAAGACATATATCAGCAATAACAGAGTTTTGATTGACAAAAATGCTATCTTATTGTCTACAATGGAAATAATAAGGCTGAAAAACCAAGGATATTTATGCCCACTGACGTCGTATCAAGCCAAGCTACCCTGCTCAACAGTAAACAATTATATCGCATTTGCGAACTCGACCAATTAAGCACAGATTGCCAATCGACAGCAGAACTCACACCTCTCAATGATATTGTCGGCCAAGAACGCGCCCAGCAAGCGGTAGAGTTTGCAATGGGAATTAAAGAAAAGGGTTACAACATCTACGCCATAGGTCAGAACGGTCTCGGCAAACGGACCATGATGCTGCGTTACCTAAGCCGTCACGAGCCAAACGACCATACCCTGTACGATTGGTGCTATGTGGTTAATTTCGACGATACCCGTTGCCCTAAAGTGCTGAAACTGAGCGCAGGGACTGGGCTTGAATTTAAAAAAGCCGTCGAAAAGTTGATGCTTAAACTTGTCAAAGCTATGCCTTTAGCCTTTGATAATGAAATGTATTATGCCCGGACTGAAAAGCTCAAAAGCCAATTATCACAGAAGCAAGAAGTCGCACTCACAGAATTAACCGAAGAAGCGAAACAGAAAGGCATCAGCCTCAGTTTAACCATGCAGGGCGACTATCAAATGGTAGCGCTCAATGGTGAAGAACCCCATGACGAAGCTTCATTCGAAGCATTGACAGAGACTGAACGTAGTCAATTTGAAAGTAATATCAATGGGCTAGAGGTTAAACTACGGGGTATTATTCGCCAAATCACTGAATGGGAAGAAGAATTCAGCGACAAGCAGCAAGAGCATGACGAACAAGTCGCCAAAGAAGTATTAATCCATTTTATTAAGCCACTCAAAGATAAGTTCAAGCACCAGCCCGAAGCACGGACTTTCTTAACCGGTATGCAGGCGGATATCTTAGACAATTTAGATATCTTTTTAGAAGAAAGTGAAGAACAACTGGGCCTAGCCTACGCTTCCCTTGAAAAGAAAATGCCCCGCCGCTACCAAGTTAACGTTTTGGTCGCTCAAGGGACTCAAAAATTCCCTATTGTCGTAGAAGAAAGCCCAAGTTATCACAGCCTATTTGGTTATGTGGAAAACGCTACCTTCAGGGGGACAGTGTTCACCGACTTCTCACTTATCCGCTCTGGCAGTCTGCACAAAGCTAACGGCGGCGTGTTATTGATGGATGCGGTAAAAGTGTTAGAACGCCCTTACGTGTGGGACGGGTTAAAACGCGCCCTGCGTTCACGCAAACTCGATTTAAGTTCACTCGAGCGTGAAGTGTCACTGTCGGGCACGATTTCATTGGCGCCTGAGCCTATCCCCTTAGATGTGAAAATTATTCTGTTTGGCGATCACGAAACTTATCAGCTGTTACAGCACTATGATCCTGACTTCAGTGAGTTATTCCGCGTTACCGCCGATTTTGAAGATGTGATGGACAGAACCTCAACTTCTGAGGCGCACTATGCCCGCTTTATTTCGAGCATAGTTCACGACAACAACATGCTGCACTGCGACCGCGCCGCCATAGCGCGCATCATTGAATACAGCTCGCGGGAAGCCGAAGACCAACAAAAACTGTCGCTACACTCGGCCAATATTGCCAACCTACTGCGGGAATCAAACTACTGCGCTAAATCGGCAGGCAGTCAGCAAATTTTAGTACCGCACGTTGAGCAAGCACTGCGAAATCAAGAGCAAAGAGTCTCGCGTCTTCACGATAACATAATGCAAAGCTTTACCAACGGCACGACCTTGATTAGCACTCAGGGCAAAGTGGTTGGGCAAATCAATGCCTTATCCGTCATCTCGACCTCAGATCATCAGTTTGGTATGCCCAATCGCATCACAGCAACCACAGCGTTTGGTAAGGGTGAAGTGATGGATATCGAGCACAGAGTCAAACTTGGAGGCCGGATCCATTCTAAGGGCGTGTTGATCTTAACCGCTTATTTAGCCTCAGTTTTAGGTAAGACGGCGCAAATCCCGCTCACCACTTACCTCACCTTCGAACAATCATACAGCGGTGTGGACGGTGACAGCGCATCGATGGCCGAATGCTGCGCTATTATCTCGGCTATTAGCGAGCAAGCAATTAGGCAAGATATTGCCATCACAGGTTCGATGAACCAATTTGGTGAGGCTCAGCCCATTGGCGGTGTGAATGAAAAAATTGAAGGCTTCTTCGATGTCTGCAAAATAAAAGGCCGTACGCCGGAGCAAGGGGTGATTATTCCGGCCTCGAACATGGCCAACCTTATGCTGCGCAAAGACATTGTCGATGCAATGGCACAGGGAGAATTCCATATTTGGGCTATTACCCATGTGACTCAAGCAATGGAGTTACTGCTCGGTAAAACCGCAGGAAGTTTGCCGCAAACGGCCACACCTAGCCAAGGGCAATATTCTCCCGAGAGCATTTTTGGCATAGCTCAGCAAAAGCTCACCGCGCTCAGATCCTTAGTTAAAACGGATTAAATAAAAGGCACGAGACAAAATAAACAAAAAGGGTTAGCCAATGCTAACCCTCTCTTTATAAAGCTATTAAGCGAAATTACACTAAGCTTGTAAGCATTTCATCGCTGTAAGGAACAAGTTCAACGCCATCACGCACGCGAGCAACATAGTCAGGGTTAGCAATGAATGGGCGACCAATAGCAATCAAATCAAACTTATTCGCCGCAATCGCTTCACTGGCGGTTTCAGCGCTGTAGCTTCCAACACCCACTAAGGTTTTGCCATAGTGTGCGCGCACATAGCTTGAAGCTCTGCCACCAAGATAGTCGAATTCCATGCTGTCATCGAAAATCCCAATATGCACAAAAGCGATATCGCGGGATTCCAGCTCAGGCAAGAAGTAATCGAACACTTCACGGTCACGACTATCTGCCGCCATATTGAAATAAGCCCCTGGAGAAATCCGTAAACCGGTTCTGTCTTTGCCGATACGAGCCACAACAGCATCGACAACCTCAAGCGCAAAACGGGACATATTGGCAGGTGTTCCACCGTATTCATCGGTGCGGCGATTGCTGTCATGGTGTAAGAAGGTATCAATCAAATAACCATTTGCACCATGGATTTCGACGCCATCAAACCCAGCTTCAATGGCATTTTCCGCCGCTTTGGCGTAATCACGCACTAGGCCTTGAATATCCTCAAGTGTGGCAGGTTTTGGCGTGACATATGTCAGTTCGCGCATTCTTGGCACGCTGCCTTCAATCTTCTGTGCTGATGCCGCAAGCACATCACCACCACCGAAAAAGTGTGGATGAGCAACACGGCCCGTATGCCATAACTGCACAAAAATCTTACCGCCATTGGCATGTACAGCATCGGTCACTTTACGCCAGCCAGCAATTTGCGCTTGAGTAAAAATACCAGGGGTATTTGGATAACCTTGAGCATCGGGACGAATAATCGTCGCCTCTGTGATGATCAAACCCGCTTCGGCGCGGCGTGCATAATAGGCGACCATATCATCGGTCGGCACTAAATCGGCATCCGCCATACAACGGGTTAAAGGTGCCATTAAAATACGATTATTTAAGGTAATAGTGTCATTAAGTGAGTAGGTATCGAACAGATTTACCAATGAATTTGGCGTGGTTTGTGTGGTCATTTTCTCAGTTCCATTCTTGAATATGCATTCAAGATATTATTATTTGAACGATCATTCAAGTTCATTTTTGAATGTTTGTTCAAATTTAGGTAGAATCTGGCCTAAGCGTTTCTATACAAGTGAATGAAATTCGATGCGTAATGCAGAGTTCGACCGAGAACAGGTACTTCGCGGCGCTATGGCCGCCTTCATGCACAAGGGTTACACCAAAACGAGCATGCAAGATCTTACTCAAGCCACGGGATTACATCCGGGGTCGATTTACTGTGCCTTCACCAATAAACGCGGGTTATTAATCGCGGCCATTGAGCAATATCAACTCGACAGAAACGAACAATTCAACAATCTATTCGGCAATGGCGAGAATGTGCTGACTAATTTGAAAACCTACTTAGACCATCTCGTTATTGAATGTCTGAGTTGCGATAGCGCCCAAGCTTGCTTACTGACAAAAGCGTTAAATGAAATTGCAGAGCAAGATGTTGAGATCCGGGACATCATCAATCAGTATCTACAATCTTGGCAGCAAGCACTCACACTACAATTTGCCACCGCGACGTTACAAGGACTCCTCCAAGGCGATCGCAGCAGCGAGCAAAGAGCCCAATATTTAATGATGGGAATTTATGGTTTAAGAACCTTCGCCCACACCCATCCTAATGCCGAAACCTTACAGTACCTTGCAGACCAATTATTGGCAGAAGTCTGCCATTAAAGTGCGTTAATTTGTGGGACAGCAAATATCTGAATGACTAACCGAATATGATTAGGCGAACAAGCGCTAACATTAATAGAAATAGATGGATTGAATAGAATTTTTGCAGAAGATGTCGGGACGATAATTTAGCAAAGCGAATTATTCGTCCCAAGAATGACGATTAGTTTAAAATGTTAACCTATATTAGCTTGAGCAAACACTCGCTCGCCTAATGAATTCAATATCTTACACTCACCTTCAAGTACAGCAATGATAGATTTTCCCTTGCGGAAACTTGCAGGTATCATCACACGCCCAGCTTCACTCACTGGCAAATTACCTAATACGGCGTTGTGCATAATTAACCCTACGGGCGCATCATAATATAAAACAGTTACAGTCGCTTGATTTGCTTGCATCACATTTAACTCACATTAAGCAGCATCTACTGCGTTATATTTACGTCGCAAGAGAGCTCCCTGTCCTCAACATTTTAAAATATCCAGAAAGACATTTTAAACATTTTAAATCAATTACTTAAGGTCTTATTCAAATTTTATGATTTTTTATTGGATACAATACTGTCTTATACTGTACACCTTGGGCTATTTAAGCACTTCGGCAAAAAGATGCCAATCTATTTCTATTATGTTAATCAATTACCCACTATCGATCACATATAAGACACAAATAAAGATGCGTTTTTATGCATTTTTTAGAGTAAATAACCTAAATTTGAGTTATCAGTAATCTACTTAGCTTTAAATCCCACTCGAAATCCGCCCCAATGTTTACCGTTTACAAAAATGGGCACCGACAAGTCGTGCATCACTTCGCCCGTATCGCGTTTATAAGTTTGCAATAGCACAGGTTCAGTATGGGCGCCGCAACGGATCCCTGTCGGATCATTAAATAAGCGTTTGGTTCGGTTGTGCACCATATCAACCTCAACTTTGCCTGTCAGCGCTTGGCTAAAGCGTTTATTATGGGTCGGAAAATAACCTTTCCTATCAACGGCTCCCGCATAAATAATTTCGCTGTGTTTTGCCAGAATGGGCTCTTGAATTGTTGGAAAATGCTGATCGGTATAACGATCGAAAGCCGTGCTGTATTTCTGCGGCTGAGTATTGGTAATAGGTTGGTATTTAGGATTAAACAAATCAGCCTCGCTAAAACTGCCACTGGCTAAACCTTGTGCTAACTTGTCACCGCAAGCTTTAGCGGCAACATTCGCCAATTGCAGAACCTGCTGATCGAAGGTTTGTGTATCCCATTTAGACAGCGCTTTAAAAATACCCTCAGTGGTCAAGGATAAAGTAAAGGCCTGCTCGGATACGCTATGACTCTGTTTACCCGTCGAATTTAACGAGTCACGTATTTGAGTCACCGAGCGGCTAATGTCGTTAGTAGTGTTGTTATATTGTTTGAGTGAATCTTCCATATCACCTAAGGCATGGGCCGATTGGGTCACAGAAGCCGAAATCTCAGTGAAGTGCGCGTCTAACTCGCCCATAGCCGCGACCACATCGGCGGTTTGCGTTACGACCCTTTCCATCAGCCCAGAAGTTTTATCCGTTTCACTGCGGATTTCTAATAGCATTTTGCCAATATCTTGGGTTGCACCCGCGGTTTTACCCGCAAGGCTGCGTACTTCGTCTGCCACTACCGCAAAACCTCGACCCTGCTCTCCCGCACGAGCCGCTTCGATGGCCGCATTTAACGCCAACAGATTAGTTTGCTCGGCAACGGAGTTAATCACTTCGGTAATTTTTTGGATTTCTTCGGCTCTTGATTTAAGCGCCTGCACTTGCTCAGCGGCAGTATCAATATCCGTACTCAGTGAACGAATAGCCGCAACACCTTTCTGAGCTTGACTTCGTCCCTGCACGCTAACGCGCTCAGCCTCTTGAGCTTGGCCTAAAATATCGGCGGCATTATCACCAAGTTGGGCCGTAGTGTGGCTCAATTGCCCTGCAGCAACCGCAATGGCACTGGCATGCTCGCCATTTGATTCAATTGATTTATTCAATAAATCAATAAAATGCGACACCTCAGCCGAACCGATAGCAATTTTGCTGGTTTGCACACTAATGTCGTGGGCGGGAATGCTTTGCTCTTGTAATGCCTTAATGTTTGCCTCATCGGTGTCGAGCTTAGCCTTAGATGCGCGCAAACACACCCACACCACTAAGCCACAGGCAAGAACGCCCAAGATCAACGCCTGCACAATACTCGGAAGATGCAGTCCCTCAAGTAATAAACTCCCTAGAGTGACCAGTATGAAACTGATGAAAATTAAAATTTTGTGCTGTATTTCCATATACTTCCCGTAACTGCGCAAGGTAAAAATGAAAGGGAAATGCTAAGAGTCGAATCATTAGCCTTCGTTCAGTTGGTATCAATTACAGCGGCTATTGCTTACAACTGACGAGGGAGGGCTAACTATGATAGCGCTCAAGATTTATAGTTTTAGTCTATTTCTCTGAATAAGCTAGATAATTTATCTCGCTAAATAAACAAAGTAGAAGTTAGCTATCATCAACAGTCTCACGAGCGTATGGCATTAGACATTAGTATTAATCTATCGCGATATAGTCCTAGCCTATCTAAAAGCGGATCTTCCTTGATAAAACCAACTTTGCCCTGAAATGCGTGCCCCGTCGCCTTCTAGGTAATAAATCACATAGGGACGACTGCACTTATGCCAAGAAAACTGCTAATATCGGCGCAATTTTTTTGAGCTAACGAGATCAAGATGGGCAGAGCATATCAAAACAAGAAAGAATCCATGGCGAAAACAGCCGGTCAAAAAACCCGCATTTATTCACGCTACGGTAAAGAGATTTACGTTGTCGCTAAGCAAGGCGGCGTTGAGCCCGATGGAAACTTATCACTGCGTCGCTTAATTGAACGCGCTAAGAAAGACCAAGTGCCTGCGCATGTTATTGAACGCGCAATTGAAAAAGCCAAAGGCGGCGGTGGTGAAGATTACGATACCGCCCGTTACGAAGGTTTTGGTCCTGGCAACTGCATGGTCATTGTTGACTGCTTAACCGATAACGTAAAACGTACCTTCACCGAAGTGCGTCAAGCCTTCGTGAAAAACGATGCCAAACTCGGCGGCCCTGGTACAGTTGGCCACATGTTTGATCATCAAGCCGTGTTCGTGTTTGCGGGTGATGACGAAGATGCGATTTTAGAACTGCTGATGATGGCTGACGTTGATGTAAGCGATGTTGAGCTGGAAGATGGCTTAATCACAGTTTACGCGCCGCACACTGAGTACTTTAAAGTCAAAACAGCGCTGACCGAAGCGATGCCAGAGGTTAACTTTGAATTTGACAATATCACCTTCGTACCGCAGGACATGACTAAAGTTGAAGGTGAAGATGTCGTTATGTTTGAAAAGTTTATTGCCGCACTTGAAGATTGTGACGACGTACAAAACGTCTATCACAATGCGGAAATTGATGACTAAACGTTTCTTTCGCCTGAAACAAAAACGCAGCTAAGAGCTGCGTTTTTTATTTATAGATCAAAATATTAAGCTTCAATAAAGCAGCCATGAAACCCTAGTGGCAATACCCTGTTCATTT
Organism: Shewanella sp. SM69; assembly: GCF_025653985.1. Classification (NCBI taxonomy): domain Bacteria; kingdom Pseudomonadati; phylum Pseudomonadota; class Gammaproteobacteria; order Alteromonadales; family Shewanellaceae; genus Shewanella; species Shewanella sp. SM69. The sequence continues at coordinate 164,494 of NZ_JAKKRV010000005.1, read as the reverse complement.
GAGCCGAAGCTATGGGGCCCGCACTGATATCACTGGCACGAAACAAAGACAAACCAGACTGTGCATTATGGTAATCGAGCCAAGTCATCAGTAAATAGGCTTCGTGCTGCTCAGTGGCGGGGATATAGAGCGGCTCTTCGGCAATCTTGCCTTTGCCAAGATAAAACGCGCTATAGCTCGCGTCGCCAAGTGTATCCGCACTGTGCTTGCTGCTGTCTTTTGCATTATGAATACAATACAGAGTGTTACTTAGCCCTGATTCAGAGTCAGATTCTGCTTCATATTTAAAGTTAGAGCTGGAGCCAGAGTTAACAGCTGAATCTGATCTTGCTCCAACGCCAAATAACAGAACAAACTCCGAAGCCCCACCTGTTTTCTCTGCAAACGCTTTTTCACCGCTAGTTTGTTTCTTACTCATAATGTGCTGCGAAAACTGGGGGAACTCCATCATCACGCCGCTGCGCTTAATACGTGCAGAGAAAGACAAGGTCTCCGCAAACTGCGCTTTGCTAGCTGCTGTAAATGCTACTGTGAGCGGTACTGTGATCGTCACTAACTCTGCATGAGGTGTCTTAGTTTTACGCTCCCCCGTCAGTAACCCCTTCATCCCTTGGGTTAAAATAGCTGAATTGGGATAGAGGCAAAGCTGCACAGAAAGTTCGTCATTCTTCTCAATGGCTTGACCAAAGTGAAACACAAATCCCGCAGGCAGCGGGTGTAACTGGCGCGCTTTAAAGTCGGCTTTGTCGATAACCAGTAATTGCGATGGCAATTCGGGGCGCCATTTAAAAGCATCAATATAAGTTTCGCCCTCTTCATACACGCAGGATGAAATGTAAAACACCAGCTTATTCTCACTCTGCGCGAAGGCATGTAAGTAACTCGCCTGTGGTAATTCAATCACTTCCATTCTGGCTATGCTGTCATCGGGCGCCACTTGATACACAAGTAATTGCTTCTCACCGCCGACATACCAGACGCCAAAATTCCATAGTCCACCTTGTCCGTCATCGAGTGGGTGAGCAGAAAAGGGCAAGCCCTTAAATTTGTCACCAAAGCTTTTCACGCCAAGCGTGGTTAAGGTCTGAGCATCAAGTCGATAGGGTGAACCCGCCTCCCATAAAGCGAGCAACTCGCCGTGGCGCGGCAATAAACTAGTATTGGCCACATTCAAATCGTCGTTATTTCGAATAGGTAAAGCATTGGGGATCACTGTGCCTGCAGTCGTGTACTTAAACGCGCCAGCGGCCTCTTCCACTTTAAACTTCTTTGTTTGGATAAACTTAGCCTGATGCTGAATTTGCCTATTGCTCACACTAAACTGCTGCACCATGCCATCGCCATCGAACCAATGCTGATATGCCTTACCTGCCCGAGACATTTTCGCTGGCCCATTACGATATAGATTCCCACTCAACTGCGCTGGCCACTCGCCCGAAACCTGCATAGTGAGTGGCGGATAGTCGCCTTGCGCCCCGTTAAAACCTATGGCCCATGGCTCACGTGCGACCGTTTGTGCGCTATCCAGCACCAATAATTTATCAACCGAACTTGCCCAAACAGCACTCGTCATGAGGGCGGTAGAGCCTGCTAAAAATTGACGTCTATCCATGGTGCAGCCCTCCCTTAGCGAATATGTATAGTGATTTGAGTATCGGCCTGCAAACTAATGCTGGCGTCTTTAAAGCTCGCAGGCCCAAAGCTGCCGGCGTTATTGCTAAAGCCATAGCCTTCACTCGGCACTCCTAACATATTGGTATCTAAGCTGTGATTACCGTTTTCATCGTGAAAGACCTTGACCGCATATTGGCCATATACGAGTTCGCTAAATACCAGCCTATGCTCTGTCTTAGTGACGGGCTTTATCATAGATGCGCTAGGATTGTGGCCTGCGGCGTAATCCTCGGCATTGGCGTAAAGCTCAACCATTAAGGCGCCCGTTTGTACTTGAATATTATCGATATTGACAGTCAGGGTATGTGTCTGGCTGCCTGTGGACATGGAGCCTGCCGACATACTTCCTGCAGACAAGAGTAAGCAAGCTAAGCCTGCGCCCCAAATCGCCGATAACGTCCTTTTCGTCTTATTAGCTTGGCGAACCTGTGTTGTCATAGCCGAGTTCACGTGTTTCATGTCTTACTCCTGTTATTTGCGCTGATAAGTGACTGCGATGGAGTTAGCTTAAAAAATCACAGGACGAAAAACAGGTGCCAAAAGTCATGAAACAAAAATTTAACAAGATGACTTTTGGCATAGTGACATCTGGCGCTGATACCTTAGAATGGTCGGCAGAATTGGATTAAGGAATCGTCATTCGTGCTAGAAAATCGATTAGCAAAAGAAGAGAACATGTTAATTGCCGCAGGAGTGCTCACTTGTGCATTAGTGGCTTGGGTTGGGATAAATCAAGCCGCATTACATACATGGCAAGGCATGCTCAATGCAACGCTTTATGGGTTGTATTTAGTGCAATTTATACTGATAGCTACCGATAAAGTTGCGCATAATAATATTCAACTTCGCCGCATAACCACGCTAGCGATGCCGTTGATCGTGTTGAGCTTAATGCTCACAGCAAACAACGCATTACTGCCTATCCTCTTCGTCATTTGGGCGTCACTGTTGCCTGAGTTTTTCAATCGCCGCCAAGCTATTTCACAGCTGCTGCTAGCCAACCTTGTTTATTACGCGCTGCTGAAATGGCAATTGCATGAACAAAGCAATGTGTTCAATATTTTGATTTATCTTGGCTTTCAACTCTTTGCCTACAGCAGTAGCCAAGCAAGGCTTTCTGAACGTAAATCACGTTTGATACAAGAACAGCTAAACCAACAGCTTATTGCCACTCGCGCCCTACTGAGCCAAGCCAGCGAACAGCAAGAAAGATTAAGGATATCACGCGATTTGCACGACATTCTCGGCCACCAACTCACAGCGCTTTCCCTGCAATTGGAAGTACTAAGCCATACCGCGCCCGAGGAGCTCAAACCTCAAGTTAACCAAAGTAAATCCTTAGCTAAAGAGCTACTTGAAAGTATTCGCGCCGTCGTCAGGGCTCAAAGAGTGCAAATGGGATTGGATTTAGTCCCACCTTTAGAGGCACTGATGACCCGCTTACCCAGCGTGACTCTTAACTGCAAAGGGATGAAGCCACTGCAATCAGCCGAACTGACTCAGGCACTACTGTTAGTGCTGCAAGAAGGCATCAGCAACGCCGTACGTCACGGCAAGGCGAATCAACTGCAACTGAGCATGCAAGACTCCCAAAGCGCGCTGGTATTGCAACTAAGCGACAACGGCGTTGGGCTAACACGGGGAGCCGCGCGAAACGCATCAGCTAAAAGCGGTACAAGGCTAAACGGTACAGTGCAGTTCGGCACTGGACAGTTCGGTACAGGGCTCGGCGGCATGCAGGAAAGGCTACAACCCTTTAATGGCAGATTGGAGTTAAGGGCAAATGACTCGGCGTCCGGCTGCCAACTCACCCTCACACTCCCTGCACTCGCTTAACTTTTTATAAAAAAAATCTTTGGAATAGCTATGGATATGCAAAACAACATCATCAGTGTCGGTTTAGTGGAAGATCAGCAATTGGTTCGCCAAGGGATCGCTAGCCTGCTCGCTATTTCCGACAACATTCGCGTGTTATGGCAAGCCGAAGACGGTCAAGATGCACTCAAAAAGCTTGCCAGCAATCCCGTCGATGTGCTGCTCAGTGATATCCGTATGCCAAATCTTGATGGTATCGCTATGCTCAAACAGATACGGCAAAGTGCCAATCGCTTACCTGTCATCATGTTAACCACCTTCGATGACAGTGAGTTATTCCTCAATAGTTTGCAGGCGGGAGCCAACGGCTTTTTGCTCAAGGACGTGTCACTCGACAAGTTACTGCACGCCATCGAAACCGTCGCCAAAGGCGGCTACTTGATAGAGCCTTCGGTACTCAAACAGATGAGTGAGCCTAAACCTGCACCTAGCGTTGGGGTAACTAGAAATGAATTATTGTCGGAACGGGAGCGGGAAATTCTCAGTTTTATGGCGGGCGGCTTCTCCAACAAGGAAATCGCCAATGCGGTATTTTTAGCCGAGGGCACAGTGAAGAATCATGTCTCTAACATACTCACTAAACTCGATTGCCGAGACCGTACCCAAGCTGTGCTCAAGGGATTGCAACTGGCATTGATCTAACCTAATAGCATTCTGCAAAAGCAAATTGCCAACAAAAAGGGCCATTTAAGGCCCTTTTGTGCTCATCTAAAGCGATGAGTTATGACTAAAACCTAACGAAGATCCATCTCTTGGATAATTTCATGGGCAATAGCTGGCGTTGTACAGCTCGGGGTTTCATGCAAATCCGCTTTTAGCTGACCTTTACGGTGCTTAAGTGCTGCATCTAATTTTTTCGATGCGGCTTTGATTGCTGGGTACATAACCTCATCGGTACCTGAAGCAGAAATACGGCTTCCTTCATAATTCGTACGAAGCTCAACCTGATACTCGCCATGCTCTTTCGCAATAATAATGTCCAGTGCGATCAGAGAGGGGAAATGGGTGGCGATTTTTGCAAATTTTTCGTTAACATCTTCTCTAATAGAATCAGTAACATCGACGTGGTGACCAGAAATATTTATTTTCATAGGTTGTCCCTTTTAGTGTCATTACTTTTATTTTTGCTTCACTAATAGAGCTTGGGGCATGCAGGATAAAACACAAGGGTTATTGGCAAATATTTCGGTCAACTCAGGTATTAGCATCTCCTAAATGTGACCCCCATCAAGAAGTCAAAAATAAAACAGCGAGAAAAACATGATTAAGTGATTGATTTATAAACAGGCATTAATAATAAATCAATCACAAAATACAATACGACATAAGGTAAATACGCTTAATATTTACGTTGAACACTCTGCTGCCAAAACTGTTGGGACAAATGATGCGTCTTGGTCGATAAACGCGACACTTGATCACCCCGCGCTGCCGCATCGAGCGTCTGCTCTAAACTCTGCTGAGCCAAGTCGCTGATCACATGGATAGCTCGGCTAATTTCTGCGGCCACCGAAGTCTGCTGCGTCATCGCCGCCGCATTATCATCACTCAAAGAATTAATTCGCGAAATAGATGAAAGCAACTCGCCAAAAGCCACACTCGCATCTTGCGCTAAGCTTACCGAACGTTTTACCTGCTCCTGCCCTGCCATCATGGTCGAGGTTGCCCTTTGAGTGCTTTCCCTAAAACGGCTAACAATTAACTCAATTTGCGAGGTGGATTGGCTAGTACGGCTCGATAACTGCCTGACCTCATCGGCCACCACGGCAAAACCACGACCACTCTCCCCAGCCCGCGCCGCTTCAATTGCCGCATTTAAGGCTAATAAGTTAGTTTGGTCGGCAATGGCACGTATGACTTCGAGCACTTGGTGAATCGCACTGCTATCTTGTTCAATAGCTTGTACAACATCGGAAAAGTGGCTCACTTGTACACTTAACTGATGTATCGCATCAATAACCGTTTCTAAACGTGAATGACCGCGTTGAGCCGCCTCATGGCTCGACACCATTTCCGAGGCAGTGCGATGAATGTTTCCCGTTACTTCAGCAAAACTGGCACTCATCTGCTCCATCGCAGTCGCAGCTTGCGTGGTTTGTTCACTCTGACTATCGGCATGCTCCCAAGTGTTTGTAATGGTTTGTTTAAGGCTGACACTTTGTGCTTGGATCTCACTGGCAGAATCAGCCATACGGCCAACAACGCCACCAATTTCAGTGATCAAAAAACGTAGGGCGAGGTCTAATTTACCGATCTCATCTTGGCGGCCGGTGTACACGCCCGTAGCGACGGGATCGTCAATAATGTTGGTTGCCATAGACACAAGCTTTTGCAGCGGCTGCATCAGGTAATACCATGCTAGGCACGCGAGGCTCATCCCTACCATCGCGGCAACTATGGGGGAATAACTGGCAATCATCGCCGTAGCCGTAATCGAAACCAACATGGCCAGCAGTATTTTGCCACTGAAACCTAACCTATCTTTACGCAATACTTTAGGTTGCTTGCCCTGATTAATATCACGGTAAATACTCTCAGCGGCTTTAATCTGCTCAGGGGTAGCTTGGCGACGAACAGATTGATACTCATGAACTTTACCATCTTCATACACAGGCGCGACGTAGGCATTCACCCAATAATAGCCGCCCGTTTTGGTGCGATTTTTAACTATCCCCATCCAAGGCTTGCCCTGCTTAATTCGCTCCCAGAGGATCTTAAATGCAGCCGCAGGCATATCTTGATGGCGCACTATGTTATGTGGATTCCCTTGCAACTCAGCAACACTAAACCCACTGATCTGCGAAAAGGTCTGATTCACATATTTAATGTTTCCCTTCAGATCCGTCGTTGATAGTAAAATCGCATTATCTGACAGGTGTGTTTCACCATTTGTAGAATTTTTATGCATAGGGTTATCAGGCTAGGTCTCGGTAAAAAAGATAACGCATTCTGCCAAAACCGTCGTCTATCAAAATTGATAAAGCTCACATTGGCAGCATAAAAATTAACCTAACGCTAAACAAGCAGTAACCACTAAACACATATCAACAAATAAAAACAAACAATTGTGACAGGGCGCTCGTTACGTTACATACGTTAAACTCGTCACCCTACACTCGCTAAAGCAGATCAGCTTAAGATCACAGATTCACATTCGAATCTAAATGATATCGTTTATCATTTGAATTAACTAAGTTATACTTCTCGCGGTTAGCTATCTACTGCTATAGAAATGCATTCGTCGTTAAGCCAAAAAGCTCAAGCACACTTTGCAGAATCAACAGTAACGGATAGCCATAACAGACCCATATTGGCTCGAAATGAGAAGTGGCACTTATGTCTAATACACCCGCGTTTGAAACCTCAACGCAATCTTCTACAACTCAAATGCGCTCGTTCTCGCTGATTTCGCGGGGAATTGTGCAATGGTTTAAGCAAGAGCAATCGCAGTTTGCCTTCAAAGTCTTTGCCCGTGCGAGTGCCGCTCTAGTGGCGGGTTATGTTGCGGCAGCAACCTTGGCTTGCCTGCTGACTTTAGTGCTACCTATGCCGCGCTTTGAAAGCACGATAACGGCCAATATGTTAGCTTTCCTGTTTTATGCCATTGCTATTATTTATGCCTTTTGTGTGCGCAAAACCTGGCATGCGTGGCGAGATTTAGGCTTAGTGAGTTTGTTATGTTTTGGATTGATCAAGGTATGTGGGCAATAAGATGAAAGAGACATTTTTTAGAACTTTATCTTGGCTACATACCTGGGCAGGCTTGCTGGTATGTTGGGTATTATTGTTGATCTTTTTTGCGGGTAGCTTGAGCTATTTTCGCCATGAGATCAGTCTTTGGAATGAACCCGAATTACACAAAGGGGTTTATCAAGACTACCAAGCCGATACCCTCGAAAACCAATTAGATAAAGGGCAAAGTTACATAGAAGCGCATTCGCCGGCAACAGCGCAGCGCTGGATGATAGGTTTTCCAACTGAACGAACCCCCTTTCAAAGCGTTAGCTGGCAACTGCCACCTGAAAAAGGTCAGCGTCGTGGCAAGACTGAAGAACATGTAGCCTTAGCAGATGGCAGCGGCATGATCTCTGAAGTGCGTGAGAGTCGCGGCGGTGATTTCTTCTATCGTCTGCACTTTGACTTGCACTATATGTCCGCTATTACAGCGCGTTATATCGTCGGCGTTTGCACTATGTTTATGCTGATCGCCCTTATCAGTGGCATAGTGATCCACAAACGGATCTTCAAAGATTTGTTCAGTTTTAGACGGGATAAAGGCGCTCGCTCTTGGCTAGACGCGCACAATGTGAGCTCTGTCATCGCCCTGCCCTACCATTTGATGATCACTTATACAGGGCTTATTACCCTAATGCTTATCTATATCCCATGGACGGTTAATACCGCCTATTCGGGTGATAACCAAGCTTTTTTAAAAGAACTTAATCCCGCCAGACAAACCGAGAAAGCCGCGGGGATTAGTGCGCCACAGGTGCAACTGAGCCAATTACTACCTCAAGTGAAAGCCGCATGGGGCGATGCGCCAATTAAGCAAGTGATAGTGTCATACCCTAAAGATCAAAATAGCCAAGTGACCTTTTACCAAAACACAGGTAAAGATGTGACCGATGAAGCCAATATTTTGATATTCAACGGGGTAAATGGTGAGCTTAAATATGCCAGCCCGCACGAAGCCTCTGGAGCCTCCGCGACTTACGATACTATGATGTCGCTGCACACGGCACGTTTTGCCGCACCGCTGCTAAGATTTTTATTCTTTTTCTGCGGTTTATTAGGCTGCGCTATGATCGCGACAGGCACTTTGATGTGGGCCATTCGTCTACGTCAAAAACAGCAAAAATTGATCGATAAAGGCGAGAAACCAAGCTTTGGATTACGTTTAGTTGAAGGGTTAAACTTCATGTTTATCTTAGGATTACCCTTAGGCACTGTAGCCTTCTTTTACGCCAATCGTCTCTTATCGACAAGTTTTGCAAGCCGCTCTGAATGGGAAGTTCACAGTTTCTTTATCGCGTTAGCGGCAATGGGAGTTTGGGCTTTCTTGGGTCGTTCACGTCGCCAGTGGCAAACCGCATTACGACTCACAGGGATTTTGTGCTGTGCGCTGCCTGTGCTCAATGCCTTCACATCACCAAGCAATATCATCGACAATATCCAATCCCATCAATGGGCTTTAGTCGGATTTGACGTGCTCGCAGTGCTACTTGGTGGCGCTATGCTATTTGCCAGTAAAAGAGTGACTTTGATTGCTAAGGCCCCCACTAAACGCCCAGAAAAAGCAAAAAATGCACATAGAAGCGAATCCCAAACATCCCTTGCCAGCGACCTTAGCTCGTCATCTTCATTGGAGGAAGCCAAATCATGATGCCAGAACTTATTCCCCTACTTGGGATCTTAGGTTTGAGTTATCTTTCCCTCGCCCTGTTTGCTTTAGCTAAATTTGGTCACTTCAAGGATGTGTTCAATCGTCCACCAGCACAATGGCAAAGTCGTTTGCTAACCTTGTTTGCTTGGTTACTACTGGCATTTAGCTTAAGTGCCTGCGCGAGCGATCAAGGCTGGGCCTACGGGAGCATTTTGTTTATGGGAATAATTTCCCTCGCGGCAATGCTGGTCATCCTAACGTTAAGCTACAGCCCGCGCCATTTACCGATAGGAATCGTCACTGGCAGCGTGCTCACTGGCACTCTATTACTGAGTGCTGGGATCTAATGTCCAGCTAACACTGACATGGCGATCATGGCTAAGTGAGCACCGCTAGGCTATAGTGCCCTGATGTCCTTCAGATAGGAGAAAATAATGGGCTTTAACTTAACGGTTAACTGGCAAACCTCGCCCGCCGAAGAAGGCGAATTTTGTCGAGACCACAGTATTACCTTTGGCAGCGGCCAGACGATTCAAGCCTCGTCGGCACCGGAATACAAAGGCAATGGGCAAAATGTCAATCCAGAGGAAAGCCTGTTGGCTGCATTATCCTCATGCCATATGTTGACCTTTCTAGCAATTGCACATCTTAAGCGCTTACCTGTAACCTCTTATGTGGATAATGCCACTGCAGAGCTAGGTAAAAACGATGCGGGCAAGTTGGCCGTGACAAAGATGGTGCTTAATCCTAAGGTCATTTTTGCTGAAGGGGTCGAAGTCAGCCAAGAAACCCTTGAGAAAATTCACGAGAAAGCACATGCAAATTGCTTTATCGCTAATAGTTTAGCAACAGATATTCAAATCAAGTTTTAGGATTTGAGCAGATCTTTATGGCCCGCTGATGGTTTTCTTAAGCGGGCTTTTTTATTGCCGCACCGTAACTTAATAGCTGTCTGAATCATTGCTATCATCGAATTATCCGCACCACCTAACCATCCACATAGTTTAACTTTTCACCATTATTCAGCTCAGGTCCAGCTTTTAAACAGTACGATAGAAGCCAATCTTAGCTTGGTATCATCTGTTGGAGTTAAAAGATGCACATTCAACCACTGCGAAATTCCCCGTCTGTCAGCCCACAAAAAAATGTCTCCACTGCTGAATTCACACAAGTTAACAATGCCGTTCAAACCAGCGCACCCGCGTCAACTGATACAGTAACGCTTTCTAACGATGCAAAACAATTGGCGGCGAATGCGCAAAAACCAGCAGAAATGCCAGCACTGAGGGATAACATAGAAACCTTAGTCGAATTGAAACACGCGAAGATGAAGTATCAAGTGATCGCCGACATGACCAATTTAGCGACAGGAACTAGCCAAGGGATTTCAGCGCCAACGGCCTATTATCTAAGCCATAACGAAGACGCGAGAGCAATGACAGTTAATCACCTTGCCCAACAACAGCAAGTGAACACTATGCAAACCTATGCGGAAACAAGTAAAAATGGGAATAGAAGTATTAATGAATGGGCATAAAAATGGGTGTTGTCTCGGGAACCAAGAGACAACACCCTAACTTTGTACGCGGACATGCTAGCCGAGATACCTTAAATTTCGGTTAAATACTGAATTTAAATATCAATTACTTAGCTTTAATATCCTGTGCCATACCTTTTACAGGCAAAGGTTGCACTTTTAAGGCTGGGATTGGCTGTTTAACCAACTCATCCTTTAAATAACTTATTGCAGTTTCAAGCTGCGCATCTTTTCCATTAAAGGTAGCAAAAGGTAAGTTATCGACTTCAATATCCGGCGTTACGCCATGGCCTTCAAGCACCCAGCGGCCATCCATTGCATACTGTGGATACTCCGCCACCCGCGCCATCCCTTTATCGGTCAACGCATTTCGCCCAGATAACCACACACCCGCACCTGCCGTTTGCTTACCAATTAAGGGCGCAATACCGAGTGCTTTAATCCCTGCGGAGAAGGTTTCGCCGTCGGAATAGGTCAGTTCATCGGTTAACACCACTAAATGACCGCGGAAGGTTTGTTGCATATTGGTGTTTGGCGTGCCGTGGGTCGGTTGCCAAAACGCCCAAGCGCGGCGTAGTAACTTCTCGATAATCCAACTGTCAATATTGCCACCGCGGTTACGGCGAACATCGATAATCAAACCCTCTTTATCGTAGTTGGCATAAAACTCACGGGCGAAACTTTCAATATCACCACCGCCCATGGCATATAAGTGCAAATAACCCATCTTGCCCTGACTTGCATCCTCGACCACAGCCGCGTTATAGCTCACCCAATCTAAGTAACGTAATTGACTGTCCACCACAGCGCTAACGGGCATGACGATGGTTTTATGGGTTTGGCTACCACGCTTAAGCTGTAGTAATACTTGCTTATCCAGTTGATTGCGCAGAAGACGCGTGACGTCGGCCACATTCACCACTGGCGTGCCATTAATAGCCAACAGCATATCGCCTTCTTTAGCATCGACTTCGATACGATTTAACGGTGAAGCATTAGCCGGTAACTCAGGATCGTTACTGTAAATGTGCGCGATTTTAACGCCATCTGCAGTTTGTTGTAGGCGCGCGCCAAGGCTTGCCGCTTTAGCCGCATCGGGATCTTTAGGCAAATCACCACCGCGCACTTGTGAGTGCAAAGAATCTAACTCGCCCATCATTTGCATGAAGATGTCATTCAGTTCGTTACGATCGGTCAGGCGGTCGAGCAAAGGCTGATACTTAGCCTTAGTGGCTTGCCAATCGAGGCCGCGCATTTTCTTGTCGAAGAAAGATTCTCGGTGCATCAACCAAGCATCTTCAAACATTTGTTGCCATTCAAGCTGGGGATAAATCGCTAACTGCCATTGTTCCGTTTGCACTTTGGCATTATCCGTATCACCTAATTTATCACCGCCGTCCACAATCAGGAGTGATTTATCATTACTGTGCTTGCGTAGCATCAGCTTCTTACCATCGGCAGAAACCTCATATTGGCCAATGTCCTCGGCAAAAACCTCGGCTTTGGGGCTTAATCGGTCAAATTTGATGGTCATTAAATTAGGTGCGACATCGTCGCCAATAGCTTGATCTAACAAATAAAGTCTATCATCGACGACGCGCAGCTTACTGTAATTGCCTGAATCGACAGGCACTTGCCATAAACGCTGAGAGATCCCCGCCCAATCGATTTTCACTGGACTCGGTTTATCCTTAGCATCGGTTTTTTCAACTTGATTCGATTCGAGTTCATTGGGTTTACTAAAGGGAAATTTGGCATTTTTGACCAGTGCGATGGCAAAAATTTGGCTGCGTTTATCAAACACAGGGCCCATGTTTCTATCGCCCCAAGGTGAACTTGGTGTTGCGCTGAATTGGCGGTTTGACAGGAAATATAGCCACTGGCCGTCACTGCTAAAGGTTGGCGAATAGGACTCGTATTTGTCGCTGGTGAGCGTCTCGGCCTTATTTTCATCCACAGAATACAGAACGATTTGCGGACGTTGTTTACCGATTTCCGACTTAGTGAATGCAATAAAACGGCTGTCACCGGACCAGCGGATATCGGCGTAAGGCCCAAGTCCCTCGCCGTTAGTGATGATTTTTTGATTGGTATTTTTCTTTAAGTCGAGCAGCCAAACGTTACCATCGTTATCGTCATGGGCGATAAATCGACCGTCACTGGACAAATTAAGACTCATTCTTAAAGTATGACTGTCTTTGGTTAACTGTTTAGCGCCACTGCTGCCATCAGCAGGGAATTGCCAAATTTCCTGCTGACCTGTCATGTCGCTAATCGCATAAACCGACTTGCCATCTTGGCTCAACACAGCTTCCCTTACGCGATAAGTTCCCGGCAGTGCAACTTGAACTAAACGCGAGCCATCAATACCCGCGATCGCCACGTGGCTGCGGGCGGTGATCACTACTTTATCGCCAGCGGGGGCCAAATTAGTTGAAGAAGCGTAATCCATAGGATCTTTTACCCAATGCTCACGGCGCTCGGCAAAATCGGAAATGAGTTCAATATTGAGTAACGAGTCTTTAGCGGCCGCAATATCAAACACATGGATGTCCGCACCTAACTGGAATACCACTTTGCCTTGGTCCATCCGCGCACCGCGGACTTGCCAATCTTTAAATTGAGTCAACTGTTTTGCACCTGAACCATCGAGCGCACTCGACCAGAGGTTGTCGCTGCCATCGCTGTCGCTAATAAAATAGAGTCTGTCCTGCCATAGCATAGGTTGGCGCACTGAGCCGTCGTGTTGGCCGCTGAGCAACTGTGCTTCGGTTTTGCTGCCGAGTTTAAAGCGCCATAATTCACCTTTTGCACCGCCACGGTACACTTTGGCATTATCGCCAGTCACTTGCAGACCAAAGCGGGTGAAGTACACGTATTCGTTGCGATCATCAATCACACCTTCAACTGCATCGGCTAAGGGTAAATCTGTGGTGGTGAGGGTTTGAGGATCGACGCTGCGCAGCATCCAATTATTAGCAGGACCAAAGCCCGTGTCGGTGGAATATAAAATCTCACCTTTGGCAGTCCAGCCCTGAACTCGTACACGGCTATTCTCAAAACTCACCCGTTTAGCCACACCGCCCGTAATGGGGATCACATACACTTCGCTCGCGCCTTCATAGTTGGCAACATAAGCAACCCACTTACCGTCGGCCGAAATAGTCGCCCCTAGCTCTTCCGCAGGTAAACTCGTTAAGCGAGTAGCCGCTTTTTGACCTAAGGTCTGAGTCCATAAATCCCCTTCTGCAGTAAAGACTAAGGTTTGATCGTGCAACGCGGGCGCACGGTAATAACCTTGATTGCTCACCGCATCGGCAGCGATGGTTTGGAACGCTGTTAATGTGCCTAGGGCAAGCATACAGCAGGCGACAGAATGGCGAAGTTTCATGTATGACCTCTATCCTATTGTTATTTTTAGCAATAGACTCTTTACTACGAGATTTTGCTAGCAGATTTAGCGAAGAAATTCTTGCCATGGGCTTTTGTAAAAAACCACAATCAAGTCCAAAGCATGACAATTGAGCCCAACAAGCTAGCAGAATTTGATAGAGAGTTCAGTAACTTCGAGTCAGAGAAGTTTTAGCAAATGTGTCACATCTTAAATCGCGGAGGAACAACTGAATAAAAGACAGGATTCATTAGAGGAAAACATCAAAGATCATAGCGTTACCATATTGCACTAGGATAAAAATATACCAGAGTCGGACATGAGTGGCTAACGTGAATGGCTAATGTTAAGGGCTGACATACAGCGTCTTTAGCGGACTGTTTAGGCGGCTCATATTAGACTGTTTCGCCAGTGTCATTTGTTGCCATTTATTGATCACTCGTGCAATTTCACCGTTATCCATCAAGGCCTTAATAGCATGATTAAACTGCTCTAACTGGCTTGGCGTCATACTCGCTTTGCTGAACATTAAATGAATATGGTTTTGATCTAACACTAACTTAAGTGGCACTAGCTTGATGCGTTGATGCTGGCTGGCGATATAGGGCATAGCTAAGGTATCTCCGACTATCATATCTCCTCTACCGTAGATAAGCATTTGCACAGACTTATCTGAGTCTGGACTTAATACTAACAAGTGCTCCTGCTCTAATCGATATTGAGATTCTTGATAATCTGCACCATACCAACCGCTAGAAGGGACAAGTAGACGCAATTTTTGGGTAAAAATGTCCTCCCATTTATCGATATTAATCTGATCTTTTTGCTCATCGAGTACAAATAAGCGCAGCTCTTCATCCCGGTAATAGGTTGAAAAAAGAGCATAGTTTTGACGTTCATCCGTCGTAGTCGCTCCCATCAACACATCTAACTGTCCTGCTCGCAACATCTGATGCGAGCGCTTAGCGGGCACATTAATAAAATGAACTTCACAACCAAGATACACGGCAAATGCCCGCATCAGATCCACATCTAAGCCTTGTGCTTCTCCTTGAGGATCTTGCCAAGCATAGGGAGGCCAATCGTTGTAACCGACTTTAATCGTGTTCTTACAAGGTAAAGGACTATTGACCTGCGACGCACTTACAGCGGGCAAGACTAAAAAAAGCAGCAATAAGACAGGAACGTATTTAAACCATGGCATAGGCTAAGTTACTTGCCTCTTAAGTTGACGATCCTCTCTTGATTAAGATGAAGTATAACGATTCAGCGTCAGACTTCCGCGAGGGGGTTCTACCTCAGTAAGCGTAGTTGTCACTTAGATAGTGCGCCATAAACACCGGCGAGATCACAGTAATTAGCCTAAAAAAGGGCGAGGAATTATAACAAAAAAGCACAACAGCCAAGAGTGAGATCTAAACGACTCACTATGCTGCGATAAAGGCTAAGCCTGAACGCAGGAGATAAAATAAAGTTTTATAAATTTAAATCAGACACTTATAAATAATAGCAACAACTTTAGTGGGATCCCCCATATCGACTTGTAACCAAACTATGTGTGTCCCCCCCAATTCCTCACCCTGAGCCGTGGCGGACTCTTTAGCTTCATCAAGCCGGTTTTCATGGCGGCTCACCCCAGTGACTAAAGCAAAACTATCGCAGTGGGTGACTTCAAAATCGTAGGCCACGTTAATGCGACGATATAGTTCATGCTGCTTGGTCGCACATCCAGATATTAAAACGCAAAAACATGTACTTAACAGAAAAAATTTAGACAAATCAATTAACCCACAGATTAAACACGCGGGTGAACATAACTAATTGCAACCGATAAAATTGTGAACAATGTCACATATAAGAAACCAAGGATAATACAGAAAGTTACAAATATTAATTAAATATCATGTAGTTAACTAAGGGTTGTTTTATGTTCACTGGTAACACAAGCTCATCAATTCCCCACCATAAAACTCACACTTGTAAAAAAAGGGAGCCAAGCTCCCTTCCTGCTTTTACGCCATGTTATTCCACTGCTAGGCAGACATCAGTAGGGCTAAAGCCCTTAAGCTAATATTTTGAATAAATGCACTTTTAATGCAGCAAAATCTGCCGCTAATTCCGCGGATAAGATGGGCTTACTCGCAACAGCTTCAAGCTCAGGCGGCAAGGGTAAGTTAAGCGTTAATTCTCTATCCACAACATCCTTAAATTTAGCGGGATGCGCCGTCCCCAAGAATATGCCCACTTCATCGGGCACTAAAGTTAAAGATAAGGCCTTAGCCGCAATCGCCGCGTGGGGCTCAGACACATAACCTTGAGCGTGTAACTCGGCCAGCGCCTGTGACGTTTGTTCCTCCGATAAGCGAATACCCACTAAGCTACTCAGTGGCCAGCCTAATTTCTCACAAATGGCTTCCACACGCGGCCAGTTGCTGGGCTCACTCACATCCATGGCATTGGACATAGTCGCTTGAGTCGGATTGGGCTGCCATTGGCCATTGTCTAAATAACGCGGCACAGTATCGTTGGCATTGGTCGCGGCAATAAAGCGTTTAACCGGTAATCCCATCGCTTTAGCGAATAAACCTGCGGTGAGGTTGCCAAAGTTACCACTTGGCACTGAAATCACAGGATCGGCTTCATGCCGTTGTTTAGACTGGGCAACCGCTTCAAAGTAATAGCAAATTTGCGCGAGTAACCGGCTGATGTTGATAGAATTTGCCGAGTTTAAGCTCAGCCCATCGCGGACTTCGGGATCATCAAAGGCGCGCTTAACCAGATCTTGGCAGGCATCGAAATCGGACGAGACGGCAACTGTATGGATATTTTTGCCCAACGTAGTGAACATCTTTTCCTGCAGATCACTGATCTTACCCTTGGGATAGAGCACCACCACATTGACTTTCTCAAGCCCATAGAAGGCATCGGCAACCGCTGCGCCAGTGTCGCCCGAGGTCGCAGTCAAAATGGTTAAACGCGTGTCACCCACAAAGGCATTGACACATTGCGCCATAAAACGCGCCCCAAAATCTTTAAACGCCAGTGTTGGACCGTGGAACAATTCGAGGCAGGCACGCTGCTCATCGACGGCAACCAAAGGTAAATCGAAGTTAAAGGCACGCTCAACTAATTCATCGACCGCATCTTGGCCTAACTCAGAGGCAAGCCATGCGCCGAGTACTTTTTTACTGCGCTCAACGAATGGTAACGCCAGCAGCCCTTCAATATCGTCTAATACGGGTATTTGACTAGGAAAGAACAAACCTCTGTCTTTACCTAACCCCAGCTGTACCGCCTCTTTAAAGCTCACTTTCTGCGAAGGGTGTTTTAAATTATATAGTTCCATGCTCACTCAACCTTTTGATGCTAAACCTTAAATGCTAATTTGGGGTACTTAGTCTTAGCTAAATTAACTATTAATCGACTCTACGCGTACCTTGCTCATCGAGGCGACACACGTGGGCAAAGCCACCCACCTCGGTGAGATAATGCGCCTCTAACCAGGCTTTAGCAGTATTTGCCGTGGCTAAATCATCGGTAATCGAAAACAGCGTTGGGCCGCTGCCCGAAATCCCCGTCGTCAACATGCCTAAATCGGCTAAAGCGGCTCTGGCCTTGTCGTAACCCGGGATCGCGGCGGCGCGATAGGGCTCGGCTAACACATCCTTTAATACGCTGATCGCAAGCTTGGCATTCTGCTGGTAAGACGCATGAACAAAGGCGCTTAAATAACGGCCAAAATCGATAGTGACACTTTTATCATATTGATCTGGCATGAGTTTGCGCATCATTGCCGTTGAAAGTGAAATTCCTGGATAGGCCACAACCCAATACCATTCTTTAAAGCTGGGTATCGCTTCGCATACAGTGCCTAGCACATTGAGCATCAATTGCATGCCGCCCAAATAACAAGGGGCGACGTTGTCATAGTGCACACTGCCGCTGATCTTACCTTCAAACTCGCCCATCAGTTCCAGCAGGGCTTGCTCGTTATAGGGTCTATCAAAATGTTCATTTAAGGCATATAACGCCGCCACGACTGAACTTGCACTCGAACCTAAACCACTGCCAACGGGTAGGTTCTTTTCCAGTGTCAGCGCTACGCCTTCATCTGCTTTACCAAGCGCTTCTAAATACTCCTTACTCAGGGCGGTTAAGAAGAATTCGGCACATTGGTACACTATATTATCTTGCGGATTTTCAGGCAGTTTATGGGCCCAAGCACCAGTCAGCACCAGACTCACACCCGACTCTGCCGCCGCGATAGTCACTCTGTCGCCGAGTAAACTGCCATCAATCGGCGCCAAAGCGGCGCCCAGTAAATCAAATCCGACTCCCACGTTACCCATAGAGGCTGGAGCGTAAACAGTCAAACTCATACACTCACCTCACGAGTCCAATTCAAGGTTCTTAATACATCGGCAAAGGCACCAGCAGCGGTCACTTCAGTCCCTGCGCCATAGCCGCGTAGCACAAAGGGAATGGGCTGATAATAGCGGCTATAGAACGCCAAGGCATTTTCACCGCCTTTAACGCTATAAAGCGGATCCAGTGCATCCACTTCGGCGATACGCACACGGCACACACCATCCTCAATTTGCCCAACATAACGCAGCACTTTACCTTGGGCTTTGGCCTGCGCCACTTTTGCGGCAATTGCAGCATCAACTTGCGGTAATCGTGCCATAAAGCTTTCAACATCACCTGAATCATCAAACTCGGCTGGCAATACAGATTCAACCTGCACATCACTGAGCTCTAACTTTAGTCCCACTTCACGGGCAAGAATGAGCACTTTACGCGCCACATCCATACCACTCAAATCATCACGGGGATCAGGCTCAGTAAAACATTTTTCCCGCGCAAGACCAGTTGCTTCAGAAAGTGTCATGCCTTCATCGAGCATGCCGAAGATAAAGGATAAAGAGCCCGATAAAATACCGTTAAACTTATGCAGTTTGTCACCCGCAAATAACAGTTTTTTCAGGTTATCGATCACAGGTAAACCCGCACCGACTGTGGTTTCGTATAAGAATTGGCGACGCTGTTTTAATGCCGTTTGGCGCAGTGCTTGATAATAAGCATAATCGCGAGTGTTCGACTTTTTGTTCGGCGTGACAACATGCAAACCTGAGTTCATCACATCCAAATACAGATCCGATACTTGCTCGCTCGAGGTGCAATCCACCAGCACTGGATTAAGCAATTGTTGCTCTTTTGCCCATGCGAGTAATGCTGGGATATCACAAGCTTGCTGGCTATCGGCAAGCAAGCTAGACCAGTTGCTTAAATCGATGCCTGCGCTGTCGAGTAACATCTTGTTCGAATTCACTATGCCGCATACACGGATACTGATGTGCTGCTCTTTGAGCATGGCAGACTGTTGTTTTATCTGCTCGAGCAGGCCAGCCCCCACATTGCCGCAACCCACTAAAAACACATCTAAATACTGCTGCACATCGAAAAAGCCTTGATGACAAGCCGCCACCGCATGCTTAGTCTTACGCTGCTCAATCACCGTCGAAATAGACCGTTCGGACGAACCTTGCGCGATGGCGATAATGTTCACGCTCGCCTGTGCTAACGCTTGGAAGAAACGCGCCGCTACCCCTTTATGGGTGCGCATACCATCACCAATCAATGACACAATTGCCAGCTCATGACGCATAGCAATAGGTTCAAGCAAGTCACTTTTTATTTCTAATTCAAACTCTTGCTCTAAGGCCCATTTCACTTTGGCCGAGTCAGACGTCGCCACACAGAAGCTAATACTGTATTCAGAGGAGCTTTGGGTGATTAAAGACACAGACACGCCGCTGCGGGAAATCGCAGCTAAAGTACGGCTCGCCATGCCAACCATGCCTTTCATGCCTGGGCCTGAAATATCGAACATGGTCTGGTTATCTAAATTGGAGATAGCTTTAACCTGTAAGCCGGTTTCATCGGCTTGGTTTGATACCAGAGTGCCGGGCGCATCGGGGTTAAAACTGTTTTTGATATAACAGGGAATATGGAACTGGGCGATAGGCGCAATCGTCTTAGGATGCAGCACCTTAGCGCCAAAATAGGAGAGTTCCATCGCCTCTTGATAGCTGAGTTGTGACAACAACTTAGCATCGGCAACCACACGGGGATCGGTATTATAAACACCGTCAACATCGGTCCAGATTTCACAGCTCGACGCATCTAAACAGGCGGCGAGCACGGCAGCAGAATAGTCAGAACCATTACGGCCTAACGTCACCACTTTGCCCTGTTCGTCGGCGGCGGTGAATCCCGGCATTACCCATACGCGCTTTTCACCTAATGCCAACGCACGAAACCTTGGCTTACTCACAGCGATATCGACCACGGATTCTAACGGCCGACCACGACCTAGAAACAAGGCGCGCGGATCGAGTTGAGCAGACGTGATCCCCTTAGATAGCATCACTTGTTCCATCAAGGCAGCAGATAAACGCTCACCTGCCACCACGATTTCAGCACGTATGCCATCGGGACACTCTTGCAGTAAGCTAATGCCACGTAATCTATCCTGCCAAATCACCAGCTGCGCATTAAGTCCAGAAAAGAGCTGTTCACTCTGCTCACTCGACAACATTGAAGTAACAGCATCTTGGTATAGCGAGGTAAATACCCGCTCAACATGCTGCAGCACAGACGAATAATCTTCACCTTTAACGGCTACATCAACCATTTCTAGTAACGCATTTGTCACAGTCGCCGGGGCCGATAGCACAGTCGCTATGGGTTCAAGCTTAGATGACTTAGCAACGATATCCGCCGCCATCGAGAATCGCTGCCAATTTGCAAGCGAGGTACCACCAAATTTCATTACTTTCATCTTGTTCTCCTGTACCGCGCCCGACTTAGAAATAAGAGCTAGAAACAAAAAAGCCCGCTTCTTTGTGGGAAGCGGGCTCATCGTTAAAATTCTTTAGGGTGTATCAGCCCGCCCCCACTGTTGTTGTAGTGGTGGTTGTAATAATGGTAGTTACTACGAAACCTAGGCTATGCATGTGTTTGGGCTAATCCATGTTAATTTCTTGATAAACAGAATTGCTTTTTTTACCCGCGCTTGTCAACCCCTAAAATGGATTATTTATAGGCAAATATTAACGCTCGATAAAATACTGCATCAAGATTCGTTAATATGAAGTTTTCTAGGGGTAAAAATGCGATTTACGCAATGGATAACTGTTAACGTCAACGTAATATGGCACGAAAACCATTAGATAATCACTTGTTTTTCATCTAATTATTTATAATACACTTTCAAATAATGCGTTATTTGTTCTACCTCATCACTCAGGCTAAATTGACAGGCTAACGAGCAAAAATCACATTACTCATCCTTTCTACCGTAAAGCACCGACAAATTTGCCTAAAAAAACCTGTGCGATATCTAACATAAGCCACTTCAAATTATCGCCAGCACTAAAAAAGCACGTTATTATGCGCGCACATTACGAATTGGAGGCGATATGAAGATCACTCAACACAGCGCGGTAACCATTCATTACCGTTTATCAGATCAAGAAGGCAGACTATTAGAAGACTCTTTCGACTCTGAACCTATGCTATATCTACACGGCACTGAAAACCTGATCCCAGGTTTAGAAGCCGCATTAGATGGTAAAAGCAAAGGCGAAAAACTCGATGTCACTATTAGTGCCGAAGAAGCCTATGGCCCTTATCACGATGGCCTACGTCAAGCCGTGCCATTAGAAGCCTTTGGTGATATCGAAGATATCGTCCCAGGTATGCGCTTCATCGCTGAAACTGAAATGGGTCAACGCCCTGTTCAAGTCATGGAAGTGAAAGACGATGTGGTTATCGTCGATGGCAACCATCCTTTAGCGGGCCAATCGCTCAATTTCAGCGTCGAAATCGTTGACGTTCGTGAAGCCTCAGCCGAAGAAATCGCTCATGGCCACATTCATGCCCAAGGCGGTTGTGGAAGCCATGGACATGATCACGACCACGGCGGTGGATGCTGTGGCGGTTCAGGTAAACAAGAAGCGGGCGGATGTTGTGGTGGTTCAGACCACGATCATGGACACCACCATGAAGAACACGAAGCCTGCGACACACCTAAAACAGGCTGTGACGGCAATGGCGGCTGTGGTTGCCGCGGCTAAACAAAGCCTGATACCAGAAGTTAAACGAGAAGTTGTTTATCCGTAAGTGATTAAACAGCCATTGTTTAACCTTTTAAGATGCACGCTCTTAATTTAAGGTCGTGCATTTTTTATACACAAGCGTTTATAATATTCGTAATAGATAAATAACTGACTGGTAAATTGAAGTATTCAAATTTTATATGAATATTTTCAATTAGATATTGATATCAACCTAAGTTAAGCGACGGAGTGCTTATGTTAACCAAACCCCTTTACGAAATTTTGCCTTTTGGCTACATGGCGCTTGGTAGTTCGAGTTTTATTGCACTCGACATCAACTATGCCTTGATAGCGGCAACTGTGGTATTTGTATTAGGTGCGAGGATCTACGTTATGCGTTCTCAAAACCGTCGAACAGACTCGGCTAAGCGGCGTAAATCGGGTTATCTTCCCGAGATAATTTATAACTTCCTACCTTTTATCTATCTCTTAGCAGCGCTGGCTATCTTTAAATTCCTTCCCAAGGATCTTTACCCAATTCTGGCTATCTGTTTACTCAGCTACGGCTTATACATTCTGGTTCGTCGTTCCCTCTATCGTCGTCATAAGCTTCCCATCACGCCTTAAGACTTAGTTCTATTCACCACAGTAGGAGCAGATGATATTCACAAAAGTTGTATCCACATGAACACTAACCAATTAATTTTTGAACTTTCGCCCTATGCTCAGAAGACATATTCTTCAAATAATTAGAACAACGTGTAATCGTTGCAATACTGACTTCATATTCCGCAGCGATATGCCTTTGACTCATTTTCCCGTCTAGCAGCAATTGAAAGACCTTCAAACGTCCAGCAACGGCACTACGTTCTTCTTCGGTTAACAGTAAATGAAACAACACAGAAAGATCTTCATAATTGCTGTGGCTCAAAATTTTTTCTAATACTAGATCCCAGTTAGCTCGCATAATCACCCTCATAAGTACTGTTCAAGCATTACATTAGCAGTCTAACAGATTTCGCCTACTTACAAATAAATTGTTACGTTTAGCCGTCTTATCCAAACAAAAACTGACAAAATTGCTTCTAGTACATCAAGTTAATTTGTGTACAATAGGAGTGCAATGTCACACTTCGACGCTAATTTGTGAGAATACGATGAAAAAATTACTACTTACTCTCGTTGCCAGTACCTTATTGGCTTCAACTGCTCAAGCACACAATTTCGAAGACTCTAAAGATGCAATTGAATACCGCCAATCTGCATTTGGTCTTATTGCTTATAACTTCGGCGATATGGCTGCCATGATGAAAGGCAAAAAACCTTTCGAAGCAGAAACCTTCGCAATGCGCGCAACGAATGTTGCTGCATTATCCAAAATTCCTTTCGAAGGTTTTATTGATGGCTCAGACAAAGGTGATACCGAAGCCCTAGCCAAAGTTTGGCAAGACAGAGCTGATTTTGATGCAAAAATGAAAACCTTCCAAGAAAATGCTGCCATTCTGGCTACTGTAGCTCAAAAAGGTAATCAAGCTGAAATCAAACAAGCCTTTATGGACACAGGAAAAAGTTGTAAAAGTTGTCACGACATTTATAAGAAAGATTAGTTTGACGTTGTTTTTCCCATCAAAAAGCCTGCTAAATAGCAGGCTTTTTGTTGTTCCCAAACTAAGTATAAATCTACAGAACTTGCACTATTGGCCACATTAAATAGCCAAAGACCACAGCGGCGCATACTGTGAACAGCACTAAAGCAAGCCACTCAGACTTGAATCGAAGCTCGCTCTTCGCACTTGATGAAAAAGCAACCTTCGAGACTTTCTTGTAACCACTGATCATAGCACCAACTAACTTATCCCCTTTCATGGCATGAATAATCACAGCCAGTACATGAATGGCACTCAGCAAGAGAATAAGGTTAAAGTTCGTTTTGTGTAACCAAGTCAAAAATCCACTGATATCTGAACTGACGTAGCTATATAGCGGACCTTCGGTAAAAATATCATCGGTCGCAAAAAGGCCTGTAACTAATTGAAGGCTAATGATCCCAATCAACGCGATGACCATATAGCCACCGATAGGATTGTGTCCAAGTACCACAGACATCCCTTTAGTTCGAATCGATCTCAAGTAGTCGAGTACAACTTTGGGGTGATGAACAAAGTGGCTAAACCTTGCCGTATCGCTACCAATGAGCCCCCAGAGGATCCTAAATCCAATAAGGATCAGCAAACTATAAGCAAAAATTTGATGCCACTGCATTTCGCCCGCATCGGCACTCCACCATAAAAGTGCCAACAGACACACCATGCCCCAATGGAAAATTCGCGTGGGTAAATCCCAGACCTTAATTTTAACGTGTTCAGTATTCATAAAATGGGCAAACTCAAAGTGACCGAATGGAATAAGTAGAGGTATTTTATCGGGATTCGGGATGAAACTTAAAGTAAATATAAGTAAATAAGGGCAAAGACTGCGGAGTTATCCCATCGAATATGACCCCATTTAGCTAGCAATACAAGGCTTTTGGGCCAAGAATTATTGATATTTGTCTAAGTGATCAAATATCCAACGAACAGTATCTAATGGGCACAAAAACGTGATCTACATCTCGTTTTATAGTGCGAACCTTGGTAATCTGAAATCCAAGGAAACAACAGAAGGTTCGAAATATGCTAAAGATTACTAGCAAGCAACTTGAAGTCACATCTCCTATTCGCGAACGCATTGAAAGCCGTTTTGAAAAACTTTCAAGGCATGATGTGCAAATGATAAATCCCCATGTAATCATTACGGAGGAGAAACCTGGTTTCAAAATTGAAGCATCGGTTGGCATCCCAAATGGAGAACTCTTCGCTCAAGCAAAACATGAAAATTTATATACTGCGATTAACGCTATGGGCCAAAAATTAGAGAAGCAGCTCAATCGCATAACACACAAACCTGAAGCTCAACGCTCCACATCACTAACACCGACTAATAATGTTGTTGAAATTGACGACGAGTACGAGGAGGAAGATGCGGCATAATTTAAATCTGGTGAGTGCGAGAAACGCATCACTTTGAGAGCAATAAAGTAGAAATATTTAATCAGATCACAGTTTTTAAAAAAGCTTAGTGCAATCATTTTAATGATGAAAAAAACAGTTCTTTTGACTAAATACCTACTACACTTTACAAAGTGACAGCAAGAATCGAAGTGGTGCGGATTTAAATCGTTTCAAATGTTGATTTACTTTAAATTTTGATTTACAAATATTGATTAACAGATCTTAAGTTCTAAGTAACGTTACTGGATATAACTAAGGAGCACTACTAATCTAAGCTATATAGTTTTAAGTACTAAGGTTTACTGTTAATGATTAATTTTACTTATAATTTCTACGTTTAAAAGTTCAATTTTTATTTTCAACTAGGTTCCACTTTCAATAGCAAGTTTGGAAAGGAGGCAACACAAGAGCGAACAATTTGATTTTAGAAACAATCAAGTATGTTGGCATTCACTAAAAGTAGTACTCAATTTTGACCCAATATCAGGATGACCACCAGAAACAAGCGGCATTGCTGAATACCAGAGTTAACATAAGGAGCCGAGTACAGTACAACGAGTACATTAGCAAAACCTTTAACTATCAAATTGATTATATTCACAATGGAGGCTCAGGTAAACATAAACAAAAATCACATTTACAAAAGCTACATGAATAAAAGCGTTTATTGTAAAATGGGCCGGCACCAATGCGTGCTAAACACTGAGATAAATGAGGTAACAACTGTCACGTTTAGTTAGATGTAGAGATGTAGATTATTTATATAAAGAGAGTCATATTTACACTGATATGATAAGTTAGCGTTTTTAGCGTGAGATTTAATGTAGGTGTTTAATGTAAGTGCAATACGTTGGTTTGATTAAAAGTCATTAGTTTACTTAGTGTTATTTGTATAGTAAAAACTGTAAAACGTATAAATGTTTATTTATGTAATGTGTTAACGTTTACCATTAGTTGAGTTTTGATATTTATAGACACCTTAAATAATGTTTACTTATCAACTAAAAAGGAGGAAATCTAGACTTGACGAAAATTGTAATAACAGTAAATGAGAGCTTTTTATACGCTCCATGTATTAACATGCTAGGTTTTAAAGTAAAAAGTAATAATGGTAATAATGGTAATAATGTAAGTAGCAAGACCTAAACGCGTGACAAGGCTAAGCTGTTCTTACAGCAAAATGTACCTAGTACAACCAATGAGCCGTAAATCGTTTATTTTTAAATGTTCGTTTTGTTAGTGTTAGTTTTTAATGTTATAGCTCCATGCAAGTGTTAATTGTTAATTGTTAAAATATAAGTGCAAGACATGTCAACGTAAGTTCGCTGGTACTGCAAACTGCATAGTTTCAAGGTTATACGCTATGCTGCATAAAGTACTTGTTAATGTTCATTATAAATGCAAGTCGTTATCTAGTGAGTTGTCAACGTTTTACTGTTACACGTAAATGTAAGATAAACGAATGTGTTACCTTGTCCCACACTGACCATAAGGAGGATAAACTCGCTTGACCATATATACATACTTGAACCAAACCAGCGCACCCTCGGGTGCGCTTTTTTTAGATTACCTTTAAGAAAGTTTTGATTGACAGCTAAGCCCTAGCCCTTTAGTTTTAAGACCATGAAAATGATAACAGCAGCTTTTTTTACTTTCTTTTTTACACCCCCACTCTAGGAGGCGGATTTACTGTGTAAAAACGAAAGTAAAAATCCAAAGCCTCCCAACTGGGAGGCTTTTTTGTCTTAAACGATTGATAAAATACATGGCGGCAATTGAGGTCAGAATGCATACACCACAGCCTTTAAATCAAACCCGAGAGCAGATCACCCATCTGGATAATGAACTGCTGGCATTACTCGCTGAGCGCCGTCGCTTAAGTTTAGAAGTAGCCCGTAGCAAAGAAGTGGATGTCAGACCCATCAGAGATACTCAAAGGGAAAAAGAACTGCTCGCTCGCCTCGTGAAAGAAGGCAGAGAGAAAGGATTAGATGCCCACTATGTTATGTCCCTTTACCAGAGCATCATTGAAGATTCAGTATTGAATCAACAAGCTTACCTTCACGGCCGCGCCAATCCAGAGACACAAAAACAACAGTATTGTATCGCTTACCTAGGTGCTAGAGGTTCATACTCTTATCTCGCAGCTACACGCTATTGCCAACGTCGCCAAGTTGAAATGCTGGACTTAGGTTGCCAAAGTTTCGATGAAATAGTGCAAGCCGTTGAGTCTGGACATGCTGATTATGGTTTCCTGCCGATTGAGAACACATCTTCAGGTTCAATCAACGAAGTCTACGACGTGCTACAGCACACCAGTCTGTCGATTGTTGGCGAAACGACGATTGAAGTCAGCCATTGCCTACTAGGAAAAGCTGGCAGTAAATTAGCTGAGATCAAAACTGTCTATGCCCACCCTCAGCCTATTAGCCAATGCAGCAGATATTTAACTCAACACAAAGACTTGAGACTGGAATACTGCTCAAGCAGCGCAGAAGCAATGGAAAAGGTAAACCAAAGTCCAGATAACAGTGCAGCAGCGATTGGCAGCGCCGAAGGTGGTGCACTCTATCAGCTTGAGTCCATAGAAGCAGGTTTAGCGAATCAAAAAATCAACCAAAGTCGCTTTATCGTTGTTGCCCGCAAAGCCGTTGCCGTACCAGAGCAGTTACCCGCTAAGACTACATTGATCATGGCAACAGGCCAAAAAGCTGGTGCTTTAGTGGAAGCCTTACTGGTTCTAAAAGCGCATCAGTTAAACATGAGCAAATTAGAGTCACGCCCAATTCCAGGAACACCTTGGGAAGAAATGTTCTATTTGGATATCGACGCGAATATCTCCAGTGAATCTATGCAGGCAGGTTTAAAGCAACTAGAGCGGATCACCCGTTTTATCAAAGTATTAGGCTGTTATCCTTGTGAGACAGTCAAGCCCACACAGCTGAGCAACAGCCAGCTACTGATTGAGCCCAGCACCTCTAAGGATCAAGTCATCAGCGAAAATGGTGCTAATGCCAGTCCAGTTCGATATAGCAAAGCCTATAAAGAGCAAGCCAGTGAAATCAACTGCGGCGCAATGACAATCGGTGCAGGGCATGTCTGTGCCATAGCCCAAATCACACTGAATAATGACATTTCACATTTAGCATTATCGGCTTTCGAGCAGCAAGTGAAGCAGCTTAAAGAAGCGGGATTCCAAGCCGTTTTGCTCAGCGCTGTTAATCAACTGACTATGGCAGAAATTACTCTCGCTAAACTACGCCAAATCCTGCATCAATATGGCCTAGTGTGCATTATTGCCATAGCGCAAGAAGCTGATATGCCATTAGCAGTCCAGCACGCCGATATGTTATTCCTCGCAGGCAAGCAGATGTTTAACCAAACTTTACTGACTCAAGCTGGAACCCTACCGATACCATTAATACTTGAGCGTAACGATATGGCAAGTTTTGAAGAATTACTCACGGCAACAGAAGTCATTTTAAGCCAAGGCAATCAGCAACTGGTTCTGTGTGACTCAGGCATTAGAACCTTAAATAACGCCAATCTACCTTCACTCGATTTAGCGAGTCTGATCCAGATTAAAGCCACGAGCCATTTGCCGATTTTAATCAACCCAAGTTATGCCGTATCAGATGATGCCCTATTGGTTCAAACACAGGGAATTAAACAGCTTAAAGTGGATGGATTGATACTCAATTGTCCACTATCTAGCAGTGATGACCATGAGTCGCTTAACTTAATAAGCGCTGTGGTACGGGAATTATATCGGGCAAATTAAAGCTTTGATCTTGAGTGATTTAATTTAAAGTGAAATGTGGTTAGTTCGAAGTGTGTTAAGGGATAAATGAGGCTTCTTTTATCCCTAATTGACTCAGACAAGCTTGCTAGCGAGTGTGATGACTAGCAGGCTTAATATTGTTTAGTATTGCAGCGCAGTGAGCCTTTATGCATTTTAAGAAGAGCCAACAGCACTCGATGGTTCAGTAACGGCATTACTCCTACGGATAAGCCCTGTCATAGTAGAGCCCTGCACTAGAATCGAAAATACGACGACGGCATAGGTCATCACTAACAACAACTCCCGCAGCTCCACACCACCAATAGCATCTATGACGATACCCTCTGGCAAACTCATCGCCATAGCGAGGGCTAATCCTCCCCTTAAGCCACCCCAAATCAAAATCGTCTCTGCATAGGGGTTGTATGACTTAAACAATCGAAAGCCCAAATAAGGTAATAACACACTCATTGCACGCGCCAACAAGACTATTGGTATAGCCACAAACATAAACCACCATAATGGCGCTTTGAAAGTGACTAACAAAAGTAATAAACCAAGCAATAGGAAGAGTAAGGCATTAAAGAAGGATTCAATCAGCGACCAAAAAGTAAATAGTTTCACTCGCTCGTTGCGAGCAAAAAACTTAGGCACACTGAAATTTCCTATGATGATCCCCGCACTCACCATAGCTAAAGGACCAGAAACACCAAGCACATCCGCCATGACATATCCCGCGGTTGGGATCAGCAGGGTAACCAGCATTAATTGCGTTTCTTCCTCGCAGTAGCGGAAAAAATGATGCAGCAGAAAACCAAGCACGCCACCGTAAATAACCCCACCTACCGCCTCACGAATAAATAACTCAGAGATATGGATAAACGTCAGAGGCTCGGTGGAGAAAGCCAATTGCGATATTGCCACAAAAATCACTAACCCTATGCCATCGTTAAATAAAGATTCTCCTTCTACTTGAATCGCAATATCTTCCGGCGCCCCCATTTTCTTTAAAATAGCCAAAACAGCGATAGGATCGGTGGGCGAAATCAAAGCGCCGAACAGTAAGCAGTGGCTGAATTCTAGCGGGAGACCTAGCATAGGCGCGAACCAAAATAACAGCCCACCTATAATAAATGTCGACAATAAGGTGCTTATAAAAGCAAGGATTAGGATCTCCCACTTTTGATGCCTCAGTATTTTTAAGCGGATTTGTAATGCGCCGGCAAAGAGTAAAAAACCGAGCATGCCATTGAGCAGTAAAGCTTGAAAATCGAGTTTCTCTAAGCCAGAGACAAAATACACATAAATGTCCCCACCTAAAGCCTTTCCCCCAAGGAGCAACAACAAACTCATTCCTAGGGCAATAGCAGTAATGGCCACAGTTTCCTGCAGTTTATGGACGCGAGAGGAAATAACCGAAGTCACTAGCGCCAACGCGCAGAGGACACACAGAATTTGGTAGCTGGACATAAGAGCCTCTAAAAATCATCAATTTAGAGACTCTAGCACAAGTTTAGATTTCTAAACCATCCAATAGACTTAACCACCCTTTAATGATCCTGTGGCAAAACCAAATGATCCCAAAGAGATAAATCGAAAGACTGAGCCAAGTCAGTGGAACGCAATAGCCGAGCACTAGCAAGCTAAGAAAGGCGAGATTAGAATGCCGTTGCCAACGTAAATGCGACGCCAATAATGGATTACCATGGAATTGGCGTTGGGAAACATTAATGAACAAACTTAGCAGCACAGGAAGTAATAATAAGGGAAAAACCGACATCAAGGCGTACAACAAATGTCCCAGAGTACGGTCTTCAATTTTTGCGGCATAAGTGGTTGTCATTGTCATTGAGAGACTCCAGCCAGACTAATAGACTGGGCGCAAACATCATACGCCCTTGTCATTAACCTTACGTTCTCACTGAGATAAGCGCAACTAAGGATTAGAAATATTTCCATCCATTTAAAAATAAGTCACAAGTAAATGACGCTAATTAGCAGCGCGTTAAAGTTTAAGCGTCACGTCGGATGCTAATGTTGTGGAGCAAGCGAGTACAAAACCGGCCTCAATTTCTGCAGCAGTCAGTGTCATCACGCTTGTCGATACCGTTTCTCCTTCCAAGACTTGACACTTACACGCGCCGCAAACGCCCGAACGACAGGCCGCAATAATCGGCAAACCTTCGGCCTCAATTCCCTCCAGCAGACTTTGCCCTTGATTTAGCGTCGTGCTTCGATCGCCAATAGACAAGGCGAAAGCCACTTCTGGTGGGTTTTCACTCGTTCCATCTGACGAGTTTGCTTGCATAAGCTGACTGCGAGCAACTTTCTCGGCCGTGGCAAAACTCTCATGGTATAACCGACTCATATCAAAATTGAGTTCGACCAATAAGATTTTTACCGCTTGCATATAGGGTTCTGGCCCACAAAGGTAGATAGTACGCTCTGCAAAATCAGGTACTAAGGTTTTTAGCATCTGCGCACTTAACCGCCCGAAATCGAATGCTATCTTTGGTGAACACCCCAGTGTTTCAGTGACAGTCTCAAGTGCGTAGCTGAGCTTAAATGCATTAAAACGGTTGGCCATAGTCGCCAATGATGACTTAAAAATAATATCATTCTCTGATCGCGCACTGTGCACAAAGGCAATATCGGCATCAATTTGTGTATCAGTCAGATAACGCGACATAGAGTACATGGGGGTAATACCGCAACCAGCACTCAAAAAAAGGTATTTCTGCGCCGTTATAGCTAACAGATTAGCATCTAACTTTTCAGTCTCTGGCTGTTTATGGCTTAGCCGAGCAATATCAAACAGATTAAATTGCCCCGCGGGCGGCAGCACTCGTACACTCTGGCCGAGTAATAGATTGTCGATAAGATAATTAGATACGAGTCCACCCGCAACACGCTTAATCGTCACCATCAAGGAATAGGGCCTAGATGGCGATGATGACAAGGTATAACTGCGGCACACTTGCTCGCCATTAATCTCAAGCACAAAGGTCATAAACTGACCGGGTTTATAGTCAAACTTCATCGGCTCGCCCGCTTGAAAACGAAAACTCACGACATCCGAGGTTTCATTCCAGCGTTCGACGCACACTAATTGATTAACACTTCCGGGTTTATGGGGCGAAACCGATAATGCCCGCGCTCCCGCTATCACACTCATGTTCATAGCATTTACCCACAAAACACTGCGGCCTCAGTAAACAAGCCAAAACCGCAGTTCAGCAACAATTCTTGGTTGATTTAAGCCACGTTTAACATATTTTTTAAATCGGCTTCGACTGTCGTGGTATTACGCAAGCCAAACTTATCTTCCAAAATTTTGGCTAAATTGGCCGTCAGGAACGCAGGTGGCGTCGGGCCTGTTCGAATATTTTTAACGCCAAGTGACAACAGCGTCAGCAGTACTACAATGGCTTTTTGCTCAAACCAAGAAAGCACTAAGCTCAGAGGTAATTCATTGATATCACATTCAAACACTTCAGCTAATGCAATCGCTAACTGAATCGCTGAATAGGCATCGTTACATTGGCCCACATCGAGCAAACGTGGAATACCGTTAATGTCACCAAATTCGAGCTTATTGAATTTGTACTTACCACAGCCTAGCGTCAGGATTATTGAATCCTTAGGTGTGGATTTAGCAAGTTCAGTGAAGTAGCTTCTGTCAGCTTTGTCGCCATCGCAACCGCCAACAAGGAAGAAATGCTTAATCGCACCACTCTTCACATTTTCAACCACCGCGGGCGCTGCGGCCATCAAGGCATTACGGGCAAAACCAATAGTGATAGTGTGTGGGATTTCATCATAGATAAAGCCTTCTAAGGCTAACGCTTTATCAATGACAGCCGAGAAATCATCTCCTTCGATATGCACCACACCAGGCCAGCCCACTATGCTGCGAGTAAAGATACGATCACTATAACTACCCACATTTGGATCGATAATACAGTTAGAAGTCATCACCACAGCGCCAGGAAAATTGGCAAATTCTTGCTGTTGATTCTGCCAAGCACTGCCGTAATTTCCGACAAGATGTGCATATTTTTTAAAGGCTGGATACGCCAGTGCAGGAAGCATTTCACCGTGGGTAAACACATTGATACCCTTGCCTACAGTCTGCTCGAGAATAAGCTCTAAATCCTTCATGTCATGGCCAGAGACTAGTATGGCTTTGCCCTTAACTGACTTAGTGTTGACCACAGTTGGCTCAGGATGACCAAAGGCCTGAGTTTCACCCGCATCCAGCATTGCCATTATGCGGTAGTTCAACTGACCTATGTCCATAGCCGTAGTAAACAGCTTATCGCCATCAACACTCGGCTCACCTAAGAAAGACATGATTTCATGGAAGCGCCCTGCCACATCAGCATCAGTCTGGCCCAACACGCGAGCATGCTCCATATAAGCAGCTGCACCCTTAAGGCCATATAAACACAATAACCTCAATCCCATGATGTCTTCATAAACTTCATGCTTATCTTTATTCAGCAGTGCAATCGGCGCCTGCGCTAGCATTTCAATCTTACTGGTCCCCAGCACTAACTGAGCGACTTGCGGCACTTGCTCAGCAGCAATACCGGCTTGTTCACAAGCCGCTTCGTAAGAAGCTTTTAACTGAGCACGATACTTAGCCGCCTGCTGGGTATAGGCCATAATGCGCTCATCATCGAAGTTGACGTTGGTGAGGGTCGCGAAAAAGGCTTTAGGCACAAAACTATCAATTTCAGCATCGATAATGCCCAGCTCGCGAGCTTTAACCGCATATACAGACACGCCTTGCAGCATGTAAATCAGCAAGTCTTGCAGATCGGACGTTGCCGCCAACTTGCCACACATACCTTGGGAATAACTACAACCATTGCCAGCGGGTGTACGAATGGTTTGCTCACACTGAATACAGAACATGGATAGACTCCTAATTTAAATTCATGCTTTATATTTGCATGTTTAAAACTAGTCTACCTAAACGTGCCATAAGCGACAGTCATTTCTAAAGTGAGATGCTAAATTTTAGAGAAAGATCACCTTAAGCAATTGCTAATTAATACAATGTGAACTGTTAAAAATCCATAAAAAAACGCCCATCAATGATGGGCGTTTTAAAGAGTAACTGTTTATTTATTAATTGGTTTTCATATCATTAACCGATTGCAGCATAATACGACTTTCGCGCTGGAATTGAGGTGCAAAATCCCCAAACCATTTGGCGACACTTTGGAACTGCTTAATAAACTCGTTCCTGTCACCCCGTTTTAGTAGTTCTAACGCTTCACGGTAGTTATCTAAATAATCACCAATAGCATGCTGGCTATTTTGCTGGGCAAAAATAATATCGGCGTAAAGCTCTGGGCTTTGGGCGAATAAGCGCCCTACCATAGCCAATTCTAATCGGTAAATCGGCGAGCTAAATTGCAGTAAAGTATCGATATCTGCCTCTTCCTTACACAGATTCAAACCATACACAAAGGTCGAGAAGTGACGCATTGCCTGCACTAGCTGCATCGCATTGTCGTGACGCTCTGGTTCTGCTTCGACAATCCGCGCGCCCCAAATGGCGATCTGCTCAAGCAACCACTGGTATTTTTCCGGCGAGCGACCATGACACACCACCACGACTTGCTTCGCCAGACTGCCCACATCAGGACCAAACATAGGATGAAAACCAACGACGGGACCAGAATGCGTCTCAAGCATGGCTTTAACTGGCTCAGTCTTGATGGAGGTCAAATCTGCCAGAATGCAGTCGGCTGGTAATTGGGTCAGCTTTTCACGAATAAGCTCGCAAGTAATCGCAATCGGCACAGTCACTAACACCATCCCCGCATCGGCAAATAGGTTATCCGCTTGCTGCCAATCATCTTTATCGAGCAGATTCACTTGGTAGCCAGATAAGGTCAGCATTTGTGAAAACAGTCCACCGAGTTGCCCTTTACCGCCGACAATCACCACTGAGCCGAGATCTTTTTTAACTTGCTTAAAGCCAACATCTTTTTCATTGAGATAAGACTCACGCATCAAGCGACGCAAAATATCTTCGATCAACTGCGGCTCGATCCCCATAGTTTTTGCTTCTTCACGGCGTTTAGCCAGCATGGCTGCTTCACGCTGAGGTGCATAAATCGGTAAACCCGCGCCGTGTTTCACCGTGCCCACTTGCGCAACGAGATCCAAGCGCTTACGCAGTAAGTGCAGTAATTGCTGATCAACACCATCAATCAGGCCGCGAAGGTGTTCTAATTCGGCCGTTGTTTTTTCATTCATACCTGAGTCCATTAAGCTGTAGCCAATTTAAGCGTTAGCTACTTTAAGCATATCGAAACGCGTTGGAAGTATTGAAGATAACTTCGCTGCGCCTTCCCGTAAAATGGTTTCTGTTTTTTCCCAATTAATACAAGAATCTGTTACAGAAACACCGTAAGCAAGCTCGCTTAATGGCTTATCACAACTTTGATTGCCTTCATTTAAATGACTTTCTAGCATGACGCCAATAATCGACTTATTGCCGTTAAAAATCTGCTCGAACACATCTTCACAGACAGGCTTTTGGCGGCTGTAGTCTTTGGATGAATTGCCATGGCTGCAATCGATGATCAAACGTGCATTGAGTTTGGCTTTATGGAGCTGCGTTTCACACTCTGCCACACTCGCCGCATCATAGTTGGGCGTTGCACCGCCGCGTAAAATCACATGACCATCGGGATTGCCCGCAGTTTGCAATAATGCGACTTGGCCCTGCTGGTTTATGCCCATAAATCTGTGGCTACTGGCCGCCGATTTTAGCGCATTAATCGCTACATCGAGCTTACCATCGGTGCCATTTTTAAAGCCCACCGGCATAGAAAGACCCGATGCCATTTCCCTATGAGTCTGCGATTCAGTGGTGCGAGCACCAATGGCAGACCAAGTGACAAGCTCAGAAATGTACTGAGGACTGATAGGATCGAGTGCTTCGGTGGCAACAGGCAGTCCTAACTCGGCCAACCAAATCATTAGCTCACGGGCCATTTTCAGGCCTTTTTCGACATCGAAGGATTCATCCATATCGGGGTCGTTGATCATGCCCTTCCAACCTACCGTGGTACGCGGCTTTTCAAAGTACACTCGCATTAAGATATAAAACTCATCACTGAGTTCATCGTGCAGAGTTTTAAGCCTTAAAGCGTATTCTTTTGCGGCGGCGATATCATGGATGGAGCATGGCCCGGTGACGATCAATACTCGATTGTCACGCTTATGAACAATATCAGCCACGGTTTTGCGAGCATTGAGGATATAGCGATAAGCATGCTCAGAGAGTGGCAAGGCATTTTTAAGCTCTTGCGGCGTGATTAAGACTTTCTCTGAACTGATGTGTACGTTGTTAATCGTATCTTGTTGCATGCTTACCACCTAAGACTTAGTGTTTAACCCAGTTGTCGAAGCAGGACTTCAAGTCAGCTTGGGCATTCATTTCGGATATAAAATAGCGTAAATCCATCGCAATGTACTTTTGTAATGCTACACCATTACAACCAGGCGACCACTATGCCTGTTCATTCTCTTTAGATCAAGTATAAATACTCAAAAAACAGCAACAAAAAACCGCCACTAGGGCGGTTTTCTGTGCGAACACTACGTCTTGTTTTCTGTAGCGGTAACTATTACTTAGTTGCCAGCTTCTCACGGATACGTGCAGATTTACCTGAACGATCACGCAGATAGTACAGTTTGGCGCGACGAACGCGACCACGACGCTTAACTTCAATGCTAGCGATCAGTGGGCTGTGCGTTTGGAAAGCACGCTCAACACCTTCGCCATTAGAGATTTTACGTACTGTGAATGCAGAGTGCAGACCACGGTTACGCTTAGCAATTACAACGCCTTCAAAAGCCTGTAAACGCTCTTTATCGCCTTCTTTAACACGAACCTGAACGACTACTGTATCACCAGCACCAAACGCAGGTACGTCTTGTTTCATTTGCTCATCGTTGAGCATTTTAATGATGTTGTTCATAACTTACTCCGTTCTAGAATTAACTGAGCTACGACTAAGCATGCTTGTTCATTGCTTCAACGAACTGCGCTAATAGAGTCGTTTGTTCGTCAGTCAGAGCTAGATTTTGCAATAATTCTGGCCGTCTAAGTAAAGTCCTACCAAGGCTTTGCTGTAAACGCCAGAGTCTAATTTGTTCGTGGTTGCCACTTAGCAGCACTGCCGGTACGTCAAGACCATCCAAGCTTTCAGGGCGAGTGTAATGTGGACAATCCAGTAAACCGTCGGAGAAAGAATCTTGCTCCGCCGAAGCTTGTTTTCCTAGCACGCCAGGAACCAATCTCGATACTGAATCTATCAGAGTCATTGCCGGTAATTCGCCGCCCGAAAGCACGTAATCCCCTATCGACCACTCTTCATCCACTTCCGTTTGAATAATCCGTTCATCAATACCTTCGTATCGACCACAGACCAAAATCAAACGTGATGACTGAGCCAACTCAGTGACGCCTTGCTGATCCAGCTTGCGTCCTTGAGGTGACAAATAAATCACCTTCGCACCTTCACCCGCTGCGGCTTTCGCTGCATGGATAGCATCGCGCAAGGGTTGCACCATCATCAACATTCCGGGACCACCGCCGTAAGGCCTGTCATCTACCGTATTATGTCTATCATGGGTGAAATCACGGGGATTCCACGTGTGCAACTCGAGCAGGCCGTTTTTCACGGCTCGACCCGTAACACCAAAGTCTGTCACGGCACGGAACATCTCTGGGAACAGGGTTATTACCCCTAACCACATCTGTTGTACCTCGACTTAGAAGTCAGGATCCCAATCCACTAAAATCTGTTTACCTTGCAGATCCACCGTTTTGATGAACTGCTCAGGGACAAAGGGGATCATACGTTCCACTTTGCCGAAACTATCTTTAGCGTTGGCTTTAACGAGTAATACGTCGTTCGATCCTGTTTCCACGATCTGATCGACAATCCCCATGTTATAGCCTGTTGTATTGACCACTTCGCAACCGATGAGATCACGCCAGTAGAATTCATCTGCTGGCAAATCGTTCATCTGTTCCGGCAAAATCGCAATCTCACAATTTGTGAGCATTTGCGCTTGCTCCCGTGTTTCTACGCCATCAAGTAAGGCAACAACGGCCTTGCCTTGATAACGCCACTGGGTGACCTTTATTTCGCGCCACTCACCATTTTCTTTAATAAGCCAAGGTGAATAGTCAAAGATACCTTCAACAGAATCGGTATAGGCGGTGATTTTCAGCCAACCTTTAATGCCATGACAGGAGCCTAATTTCCCCAGTACGACTGGCTGTTGGTTACTGCTCATCAATCTATACCTTAACGCTATTAAGCTGTTGCTTTACGAGCGTCTTTGATCAGTTTTGCTACACGTTCTGTAGCAGCTGCACCGTTAGAAACCCAGTGCTCAACGCGAGCTAGGTCTAAACGTAAAGTTTCTTCTTGGCCACGGGCCAATGGGTTGAAGAAACCAACACGCTCGATGAAACGACCGTCACGAGCGTTACGGCTATCAGCAACAACGATGTTGTAAAATGGACGCTTTTTTGCGCCGCCACGAGCTAAACGAATGGTAACCATGCGTTTTCAATCCTCTAATGATTTGCTTGAAGCAAAAATAAAAACTGAAACCCCGTGTTCGCGAAGAGTCCCAGATAGAAAGCCGGAAGATTTTACCTGACTTTCCAACGAATGCAACCAAAGATGGCGATTATTACGCCTGCGCCCTCAGTAAGCGGTTCATTGTTGCCAGATTCAACCGACTGATAAAGTGCTAAGTTTAACTAAAAATGCCCGATTAACGTCCCGGAAATTTCATTCCTGGCGGCATCATGCCACGCATTCCGCGCATCATTTTTTGCATGCCGCCCTTAGCAGACATTTTTTTCATCATCTTTTGCATTTGAGTAAACTGTTTCAATAAACGGTTTACATCTTGAATTTGCGTGCCAGAACCAGCTGCGATGCGACGTTTACGTGAGCCCTTGATTAAATCAGGGTTCTTACGCTCCTTGGAAGTCATCGAATTAATGATGGCTTCCATTTGACCTGTCATCTTGCCGTCTTGGATTTGCGCTAAGGCTTCTGGGGGCAATTGACCGACACCGGGCAGTTTTTCCAGCATATTCATCATGCCGCCCATATTTTTCATTTGCTGTAACTGCTCACGGAAATCTTCTAAATCGAAACTGCCACCTTGCTTCACTTTCGAAGCCAGCTTCATGGCCTTTTCTTTATCGACGCCGCGCTCAACTTCTTCGATAAGCGATAACACATCGCCCATGCCCAAAATGCGTGAGGCAATACGGTCTGGATGGAATGGCTCTAACGCGTCGGTCTTTTCACCCACACCGAGGAATTTAATCGGCTTGCCCGTAATGTGGCGAATCGATAACGCCGCACCACCGCGCGCATCACCATCGACTTTGGTTAAGATAACCCCTGTCAGTGGCAAAGCTTCGTTAAACGCCTTAGCGGTGTTTGCCGCATCTTGACCTGTCATAGCATCAACAACGAACAAGGTTTCGATAGGCTTAACCGCTGCGTGTAAGCCTTTGATCTCGTCCATCATGGCTTCGTCGACATGCAGACGACCAGCGGTATCGAGGATCACCACATCGATAAACTTTAATTTAGCGTGGGCAATCGCCGCTTTCGCAATGTCGATTGGCTTTTGGCTAACGTCCGATGGGAAAAACTCCACCGCCACTTCTTGCGCTAACGTCTCAAGCTGTTTAATCGCCGCGGGGCGATAAACGTCAGCACTGACGACTAATACCGATTTTTTATGGCGTTCGCGTAAAAATTTACCCAGTTTGGCCACACTGGTGGTTTTACCCGCACCTTGCAGACCTGCCATCATAATCACAGCTGGCGGCTGAGTGGCTAAATCTAGGGCTTCATTCGCCTCGCCCATGGATTTTTCAAGTTCACTTTGAACTATCTTAATAAAGGCTTGACCTGGGCTTAAGCTTTTAGAGACTTCTTGTCCAACGGCACGTTCTTTTACGTTATTAACAAATTCGCGCACCACAGGCAGGGCAACATCGGCCTCCAGCAGTGCCATACGCACTTCGCGCAGGGTTTCCTTAACGTTTTCTTCAGTTAAGCGACCACGGCCACTGATATTTTTCAGTGTGCGTGACAGTCTGTCGGTTAGGTTCTCAAACATCGTCCTGTTCTATACCTTTAAGAATCTCGATTGATGGGCTGTATTATAACGATGCATGCGCATTATGCTACTGCTGCACCCATCTTGATTGTGGTTAAGTGTTTTACTTGCGCTGAGTCATGTTTTATTGTCGTCGACACACTATTTAACCCTAACAATAAGAATCTGCTAAATTTTGCAACTCATGTCACTGCCCATTTGCCGACAGCTCATGTTATTCTAGGGGAAATATTGATCTGTATGCCCCGTTTTTAAGGCACCTTTAACTACACAAATAGGTTAATTACCCATGGTCATCTTTTCTGCCTCAGCCATGTTTTTTTATTGCATTGCATTGGTACTAGTGACGAGTAGATTGTTTCACCCAGACGGTCCGAATCGCCGTGCTGTCGCAGGCTTTGCCGCTATTGCGGTTATTTTACATGCCGCAGCATTATCACAAGTGATTTTCACCACAGATGGCCAAAACTTTAGCCTGACGAATGTGATTTCCTTAGTGAACTGGATTATCGCTTTTACTTTTACGATATTGATGTTCAGGCTGAAAGTCATCGTCGTCGTGCCCGTGGTTTACGCCTGCTCAGTGCTTTCGGTTGCCCTACTCTGGTTATTGCCGCCTAAATTCATCACGCATTTTGAGCTTTATCCTGAAGTATTAGCCCACGTCGTATTGTCACTCATGGCCTATAGCGCCCTGATGATTGCCGCCCTATATGCAATACAACTGGCGATGATCCAAAATAAACTGAAGAAAAAACAATTTATGCTGA
Source organism: Shewanella sp. SM69 (assembly GCF_025653985.1). Taxonomy (NCBI): domain Bacteria; kingdom Pseudomonadati; phylum Pseudomonadota; class Gammaproteobacteria; order Alteromonadales; family Shewanellaceae; genus Shewanella; species Shewanella sp. SM69. The sequence continues at coordinate 123,711 of NZ_JAKKRV010000005.1, read as the reverse complement.
GCCCTGGCATTCCGCCGCTGATGACAGTTGAAAAACAACTTTATCACCTGGTGATTATCGGCGTTATCTTGCTCAGTTTGTCGCTCGCGACTGGTTTTATCTTCCTTGAAGATATGTTCGCCGATGGTAAAGGTCATAAGGCAATTCTGTCGATAATGGCTTGGTTTGTATACATTACTATGCTGTGGCAACAGTATTGGGTCGGTTGTAAAATTCGTACCGCAGTCATTTACACTCTGACTGGCGCATCCTTACTTTCGCTCGCATATTTTGGCGCGCGCATTGTCAAAGAGTTAATCCTCAACTAAACATTTAAGTCGGCTGGGGCAGTTATTGCTGCGGCCGACTTGACACTTTTTTTAAATGTCGGTATTTACTTAAGTTTACTGGCCACATTGGAGCCTTTTTTGGACGCTATATCGACAAGCGCACTCCTGATCGTTTTACTAGTGCTTATCCTATTCTCGGCCTATTTTTCAGGCTCAGAAACCGCAATGATGACTCTCAACCGTTACCGTCTACGCCACTTAGCCAACAATGGCCATAAAGGGGCGATTAGAGCCTTGAAGTTACTTGAGCGTCCTGACCGTTTGATTGGATTGATCTTAATTGGCAATAACTTAGTCAATATTTCCGCATCTGCTATTGCGACTATCATTGGTATGCGTCTTTGGGGCGACTTAGGGGTCGCTGTTGCAACTGGCGTACTTACGTTAGTCGTGCTCGTTTTTGCTGAAGTCACGCCAAAAACCATCGCCGCGCTAAATCCTGAGCGTATTGCTTTTCCCTCTAGCATACTGCTACTTATACTTTCCTCTACCTTTGCCTATGTTGTCTCAAGCGTTAATTTAATAACCACAGGCATCTTACGTTTGATGGGGATAAAAACCGTTAATAGTAGCGATGCGCTAAGCCAAGAAGAGTTGCGCACTGTGGTACATGAGGCAGGGGCACTCATCCCCCGACGCCACCAAGAAATGCTGTTATCTATCTTGGATTTAGAGAAAGTCACCGTTGAAGATATTATGGTGCCACGCTCAGATATCTACGGAATTAACGTCAATGACGAATTTAAGGTTATCAATCGTCAGGTGATCCAAAGTCCACATACTCGAGTGTTAGTGTATCGCGACACCATAGACGATGCAGTGGGCTTTATTCATCTACGTGATGCCCTGCGCCTCCAATCTAAAGAGCAATTTAGCAAGTCATCTTTGCTACGTGCGGTGAAAGAACTCTACTTTGTGCCAGAAGGTACGCCACTCAATGTGCAGCTAGCTAACTTCCAACAAAATAAAGAGCGCATCGGCTTAGTCGTTGATGAATATGGTGATATTCAAGGTCTAGTAACACTCGAAGATATTCTCGAAGAGATTGTCGGCGACTTTACCACTTCTATGTTGACCACCCCGAGTGAAGACATTAAGGTCCAGCAAGATGGTAGCTACTTAGTTGATGCGGGTATTACGATCCGCGATTTGAATAAAGAAATGAAGTGGAACTTTCCCACCGATGGCCCTAAAACCCTCAATGGTCTGATTCTGGAGTATCTGGAGGAAATTCCTTCTGCGAATACCAGTTTACGTTTAGCAGGTTATCCATTAGAGATAATTGATGTGTCAGAGAATATGATTAATACAGTGAGAATTATCCCGCTGTATTATCATCCCCCTAGAGTTTAATCCTCAATTTTGAGTATAAAAATTGGCCGAACCACACAAGTTAAGATGTGGTCCGGCCGACAATTCCCTCTAAGCGATGATGCTCCCCCGAGCTATACCTTTAGCGCTAATCTATCTACTCTAATTCACTATCTAGCCAAGCTATGCAGACTTTTTCGCCTCAAGCATACGACGCTTCTCAAGCGCCATTGGCGTTATCTGGGCATTCAGCGCCTTTTCTAAACCCAACATAAAATACACTTCCGCCATTAAGAAAAATGGCCCAATTAATAGCTGATTTAAGTCATCCACAAAGGCAGGCTTGGCTTTTTCATATTGATGACCAATTAGCTGGAACACCCAGCCCACTACAAATACTCCTAGGGCAAGCCAAGTGGCACCGGCGATATGTGCCGCCCACTCAGTCGTGAGCAGCACTGGTACCATGAATAATATGAGCCCCATTGAAAGCCTTAAGTGTAAACGGACATAATAGGCCAACACGAATATACCGACTATCACTGCTAAACTTGTCTCCCCCATACTGCCCAGCGGAATACGCACTGTGGCCAACAACAGGAAAGCAGACCAAATAATCAGTGGGATGCCAATAAAATGGGTCTGAATATTACGCTGATTTAAATGCACACTTTTGTAGGTCGATAACTGCTCTGCGGCGGATTTCATGCGGGTTCCTCTTCATTTGCCCCTGCTTTTACGTGCGCCAAATTGAGCGACGCGCAAGCCATAAACTAGCGTAAAACAATTAAACTGAACAGTAAAAGTAAATAAATTGTTGCATTCAGTAATTTGGCACTGATTTGGATACCCATCCAGAAATGAAAAAAGGAACCCTAAGGTTCCTTTTTTACCGCCAACAGACACAAACTCGGGTTTATTGAGACTCTATGATTACCGTCGCAATCGCATAGGACTTCTCATCGGCAATAGAGATATGCCCAACCGTCGCTTTAAGCTGCTGTAAGCGCGTCAGCGCACCCTCGGTAAAGTGAATCGTCGGTGCACCATCCTCATTGTTGCCAATGTGAATATGCTGAAACGACACGCCGCGGCCAATACCCGTACCGAGCGCTTTGGCTGCGGCTTCTTTTGCCGCAAAACGCTTGGCAAGATAACGACTTGGCTGACTATGGGCAGTATAAATGGCTAACTCTGCCTCGGTCAGCACACGCTTAGCTAGCTTATCGCCTGCGCGTGCCACATGGACCTGAATACGCTCAATCTCGACGATATCTGTGCCTAGGCCGACAATCGCCATTATTCGCCTCGACGACCTTCAAGCATTAACACTTTCATGTCTTTCACTGCTGTCGCCAAACCGTCAATGGCGGCACGTGCGACAATCGCATGGCCGATATTGAGTTCATATAACTCAGGAATCGCCGCGATGGGTTTCACGTTGTGATAATGCAAACCATGACCCGCGTTAACCACTAAACCTTTGCCATGGGCGTATTTTGCCATTTCGCTAATACGCGCTAACTCAATAGCTTCTTCTGCTTCCGTTTTTGCATCGGCATAACAGCCTGTATGAATTTCAATAAGCGGTGCGCCAGAAGCAACAGCGGCATCAATTTGGGTTTTATCGGCATCGATAAATAAGGAGACTTGAATACCCTCAGCAGCTAAACGAGTCACTGCAGCAGTGATTTTATCTAACTGCCCCGCCACATCTAAGCCGCCTTCAGTGGTGACTTCTTGACGTTTTTCTGGCACTAAACAGACATAGGTTGGCTTAATTTCACAGGCGATGTTAAGCATTTCTTCGGTCACAGCGCATTCAAAATTCATGCGGGTTTTCAAGGTTTTTGCCAACAAATATACATCGCGGTCTATGATGTGGCGTCTGTCTTCACGCAAATGGATAGTGATGCCATCGGCGCCAGCATGTTCAGCAACGGCAGCAGCATGCACAGGATCAGGATAACTGGTGCCACGGGCTTGGCGCAGAGTAGCAATATGGTCGATATTCACGCCCAATAAGATACGGCTCATCGGGAACTCCTTAATGTTTAACGCTGATATTGCGGCCTATTGTACTGAGGCTCACGCTAAAAAACAGGAGCTAGGGCGAATTATTCCCATCAATCTTAGTTGGTACGGCTGTGCTGGCGAACAATTGTCGACTCAACAAAGGTTTAGTCCCGAGTAATGGCGTTAACAGGGAGCGCATCAACAACTTGGCGCTCAAAAAATGTGCGTCGGTGAGCTGGTTATCGTTAAGCGCCGTCAACATTGCCCCTTGGTAGGCGTTGCGAGCACGGGAGTTAAGCACAAATTGAAAACCTAACTCAGGCACGAGTTGGTAATAATCATCAGGTACGAGTGGTTCACCTTGAGTATCGCGGCTAAGAGAAGGCATAAAACCTAATTCCCGCAGCAAGGCGAGCTCAATATAACGCAGTTGGGATTGGCAAAACTTCGCGGCAAGGCCGACTAAGGCTTGATGATAAATGAGGAACAACTCTTCGGCATTGTGCTGTACAGACAAAGTGCGAACCAATAACTCATTGATATACATACCAGCAAACAAACTTTGGCCAGAAAGAGGCACAGCAGGCGCAGCGGCTTCGACTTGAGTTAAGGTTTTTAATTCAGACTTACCGCTAAATTCGAAGATCAGCGGTTGAAAGGGCTGGAGAATACTCTTGATAGAGCGCTTACCGCTGCCGGTTCGGGCAACCACATCGACCCGTCCAATGCCGTCAACTAAAAGGTTAACTAAGACACTGGACTCTCGATATGGGCGATGATGTAGAACGTAGCCACGTTTCATCGGTAAGCGCGCTCGCTGGAATTAATGCTTAATCGTCGCCGTAACCTAAGCTACGCAGGGCGCGTTCATCGTCGGCCCAACCGGATTTCACTTTCACCCACACTTCGAGGAAGACTTTATTATCAAACAAGGTCTCCATGTCTAAGCGAGCTTGAGTTGCGATAGTACGAATACGTTCGCCCTTGCTACCGATCACCATACGTTTTTGACCTTCACGCTCAACGAGGATCAAGGCATTAATTTGATAAACGCCATTTTCCATCATCTTGAACTGTTCAATCTCAACTGTCGCATCATAGGGTAATTCATCACCTAAGAAGCGCATCAGTTTTTCACGCACAATTTCCGACGCCATAAAACGTTGCGAACGATCGGTAACATAGTCTTCAGGGAAGAAGAAAGGTCCTTCAGGAATCGACGCCGCCGCCAGCTCTAAAATGCGCTTAACGTTAGTGCCTTTACTGGCAGAAATCGGCAAAATTTCATCGAAAGGATATTTTTTAGCAACTTCTTCCAAATACGGGAATAGCGATTCTTTGTCTTTGATATTGTCGACTTTATTGATCGCCAGAATTGTCTGACGCTCTTCACCGCCACGGCGTAATTTACTCAACACCATCTCATCATCGGCGGTCCACGTCATGCCATCGACCACAAAAATCACCATAGCTACATCGGCAAGCGAACTGGCTGCTGCGCGGTTCATCAGGCGGTTAATCGCCCGCTGCTCTTCTATGTGTAAACCTGGTGTATCGATAAACACAATTTGCTTCGGACCATCGGTATGAATACCCATGATACGGTGGCGCGTGGTTTGTGGCTTTTTAGAAGTAATACTTACCTTCTGACCAAGCAAACGGTTGATTAACGTTGATTTACCGACGTTAGGGCGACCAATGATCGCCACCATGCCACAATAAGTGACATCGTATTGGGCCGACGGCGTTGGCGCGGCCGCATTCATCCTTGCCAGTAATTCATCTAAACTCGGCTCAGTTGCCGCTTTTGCAGCATCGATACCTGACAAGTCTGTTTTTTTGGTCATTTCTTTAGTAACTCCAATACTTGAGCGGCCGCGATTTGCTCGGCTTTGCGGCGTGAACTCGCCACACCAATGACGCTTTGGCTCAAGTTTTCAATACGACATTCAACGGTAAATGTCTGATCGTGGGCATCGCCTTCTATGTTGATTACTTGGTAATCAGGCAGCGGCTTTTTAAACCCTTGTAAATGTTCTTGCAGTAATGTCTTAGCGTCTTTCTGGCTGATCCCAGGTTGGATTTCGGCCAAACGCTCGGCATACCATTTCAGCAGTAATGCACGGCAAACTTCGAGATCGGAATCAAGGTAAACGGCGCCAATAATGGCTTCAACCGCATCGGCAAGAATCGACTCGCGTCTAAATCCGCCACTTTTCAACTCGCCAGGACCGAGATATAAATAATCGCCGAGCTTAAACTCTTGGGCGATGATAGTTAAGGTATCACCGCGAACTAAGGTGGCACGCATCCGGCTTAAATCGCCTTCGGTTGCCTTCGGAAACTGATGATACAAAGCATCAGAAATCACGATAGATAAAATTGAATCACCTAAAAACTCTAAGCGCTCATTATGCTTATTTGCCGCACTTCTGTGGGTCAGCGCTTGAGTCAAAAGCTCAATATTCTTGAACTCATAACCTAAAGTACGACACAAACGTGGCAAATTTTTAATCGGTTCCATGCTATTTAATTCCACCTACACGCTCAAAACGCACACCGCTTGGCACCCAAGTTGGGAGGAAGTCGGCTTTTGAACGGTCAAATTCAAAACTAATCCAAATCGCTACCGCTTTACCAACAAGGTTCTCTTCTGGCACAAAGCCCCAGAAACGACTGTCGGTACTGTTATCGCGGTTATCGCCCATGGCAAAGTAATGGCCTTCTGGCACTAAAAACTCACCCGCAGGTAAATTACCTTCACGCTTAAAATACCCCAGCATGTCAGGACGACTTGGGTTGATCAAAATATCGTGGGCGACATCACCCAATTCCTCTTTATAACGCAGCAACGGCACACCATCTTGGCTGTAATCACCACGACTGATCTCAGTGCGGGCGATAACTTGCGGTTCTGGGCAAGCTGTTTGCTCAACGCCACAGGCCTTCTGTATCATCAACTGCTTGTTACGGTAAATAATTCTATCACCCGGCAAACCGACAACACGTTTAATGTAGTCAATTTGCGGATTTTCAGGGTATTTAAATACCACCACGTCACCACGTTTTGGCTCGCCAGTTTCAACCAGCTTGGTTCGCCATACGGGATCTTTAAGCCCATAACTAAATTTTTCCACCAGAATGAAGTCGCCCACTAAGAGGGTTGGCATCATAGAACCCGATGGGATTTGAAATGGCTCATAAATGAATGAACGTAGGATCAACACAAAGGCTATTACAGGGAAGATAGAGTGCGCGGTTTCGACTATGGTCGACTCACGAATGATTTGGTACTCAGCTTCTTCAGTTAAATTCGCTTGTGATGCCTTTGCTAACGCTAAACTCTCACGACGCTTTGGGGCGAAAACGAGCACATCGACTAACCAAATAAGTCCTGAGATCAGGGTGATTAGCACTAGAATAATGGAAAAATACGCTGCCATTGCTTATTGAACTCCTGCCTTAAAAATAATTAAAGGTGCCTAACTCAGCGAATATCATACTTTAGTTAACTTACCGTATTCGACCTTGGTAAATCAAAGTGATAAACCAATGCGATAACCTAACTAAAGCGCCGCAAACAGCGGCGCAATAGTCAACTAAATTGTCACTTCTTATGCTAACGATTACTCGTTTAGCTTAAGTACCGCTAAGAATGCTTCTTGTGGCACCTCAACGTTACCTACTTGCTTCATCCGTTTCTTACCCTCTTTTTGTTTATTTAAGAGTTTTTTCTTACGAGAAACGTCGCCGCCATAACACTTAGCCGTTACGTCTTTACGCAGGGCTTTCACGGTTGAACGGGCAATAATTTGACTGCCCACCGCCGCTTGAATCGCAATATCAAACATCTGACGTGGAATAAGTTCTTTCATCTTATCCACTAAGGCTAAACCACGGTGACGAATGTTTGATCTATGGATAACCATAGCCAAGGCGTCGACTCGGTCGCCGTTGATGAGAATATCTAAACGCACCATGTCTGCAGGATCGAAACGAATAAAGTTATATTCGAGTGATGCATAGCCACGGCTAGTGGATTTCAAACGGTCGAAGAAGTCCATGACCACTTCCGCCATTGGCAGATGGTAAGTCACAGCCACTTGGTTACCGTGGTAAACCATGTTCACTTGAGTGCCACGTTTTTCAATACACAGGGTAATCACGTTACCTAAGTATTCTTTTGGCACTAAAATGTTGGCCTCAACAATCGGCTCACGCATTTCTTCAATGTTGTTAATCGCAGGCAGATCAGACGGGTTATCAACGTAAATCGTTTCACCGCTGGTCATGACGACTTCGTACACTACGGTTGGCGCAGTGGTGATCAACTCTAGGTTGTATTCACGCTCTAAACGCTCTTGTACGATTTCCATGTGGAGCAGGCCTAAATAGCCAATGCGGAAACCAAAACCGAGTGCCGAAGAACTTTCAGGTTCAAAGAATAATGACGCATCGTTCAGGCTGAGTTTGTTCAGCGCATCACGGAAGTTTTCATATTCGTCGGTCGAAATGGGGAATACGCCAGCGTATACCTGTGGCTTCACTTTCTTAAAACCAGGTAACGGCTTTTCAGCACCATTTTTGGCTAAAGTTAACGTATCGCCCACGGGCGCGCCGTGAATTTCCTTCAGACCCGCAATCACAAAGCCGACTTCACCGGTTTTAAGTTCGGTTTTGTCAGTTTGTTTTGGAGTGAAAATACCCACGCGATCCGCAGTGTGGTTTTGCCCTGTAGACATTACCTTAAACTTGTCACCTTTTTTCAGGCTACCGTGTTTAATTCGCACTAACGACACTACGCCTAAGTAATTATCAAACCAAGAATCGATGATCAAGGCTTGCAATGGTGCGTCAGGATCGCCTTCTGGCGGTGGAATTTTGGCAACAATGACTTCTAAAACCTCATCGACACCGACACCGGTTTTAGCCGAACAACGCACAGCATCCATCGCATCAATACCGACGATATCTTCAATCTCGGCAGCAACACGTTCCGGATCGGCTTGTGGTAAGTCAATCTTGTTTAAAATGGGTACCACATCTAGATTCATATCCAGCGCGGTATAACAGTTTGCCAGTGTCTGAGCTTCAACGCCCTGACCCGCATCAACCACCAGCAAAGCACCTTCACAGGCAGCTAATGAGCGCGAGACCTCGTAGGAGAAGTCAACGTGACCTGGGGTATCAATAAAGTTGAGTTGATAGACAAGGCCATCTTTGGCTTTATAATCCAAAGTGACACTTTGTGCCTTAATCGTAATACCACGCTCACGTTCTAGATCCATAGAATCTAAAACTTGAGAATCCATTTCACGGTCGGTTAAACCGCCACAAACCTGAATAAGACGATCTGATAGCGTCGATTTACCATGGTCGATATGGGCAATAATTGAGAAGTTTCTAATTTGTTTCATTATGCTGCAATGACTAATACTGAAAATGGATACGGTTCAAAGGAGCGAAATTGTACCTGATTGCGGTTTCAATACCAATCACATTCACTCCTACTTAAGACAGGCCGATAAAACAACGCCCAAAACCGCAGTTAGCTGCTATTTGATAAAAAATAACACATTGAAATTATTGAGCTAATTCGTTTAAATTGATGCTCCTACCTAAATAGGCCAAAATCACAGGCTGAGCATCAACTTCTAAACGTTTAGCCTGTTGCTTACCAAAAGACCACGCAATCAAGGCACCAACGGCCGCAAAGCCCATGGCACCTAGGTTAGGATTAAACTCAAGCAACTGGCCTAAAAATTGGCCTAACGCAGCGCCAACAAACAAACCAAACAGCGGCATTAAATAGATTAATGCCGCAGCTTTGAGGATTACGCTCTCGGGAAGTCCTAGTTTGAGTAACTCACCCGCCTCGCAGCGGCGCTCACTCTGAATCGAAAATTGCTGGGTTTTCGAGGAAAAAGCCTGAGCAACAGCAGAAGTCCCGCAAGACTCACTGTTACTGCAGCTCTTGCAGGTACTCTTAAGTTCGACTTCAACCGTCAACCAGCCTTGGCTATCACTGGCGACGACTCGGGCAATTTCTTCCATCATAATCGGCGTCCTATTCTAGCGTCAGACTTTTAGCAATGCGTGTTAGAGTTTCTGTCGGCACTTTACCCACAGCAACCACTTCGGCATTACCCACTTTTTCTGAGACTAACGACAAACCATTACGGGTGATTAACTCCTCAGGCAATGGACTTGTACTTGCTCTCGCAACATAAACGGAGATACTCGCTAGCCCATCAGTTAGTGCTATGTATTCCACCGCCTCATGGCTACCAATCAATCTATGGTGATCACGCACGACCACAGTAAAACCTGCGGGTAACCAAGCAAATTGCCAGTTTTGACCGTCTTGGCGCTCGGCTTGATCGATAACTGCAGGCCATTCTTGCTTATAGGCTTCTTGCAAAATGGCTGGCGGCTCGCTGAATTCGATGAGTTCAATCACCATGATCTGCTCAAGCAATTGCTTATCTTGAGTCAGCATGTCGTATCGCAGCGGCAGATAGGTTTCCATATCGAGCCAAATTTGAAAGCCATAACGGAATTCATCATTGGGCAATAGGCGGATCATTTGCCCCGGACGACCAGCAATACGGGTGCGACCACCAAGCACAAACTGATAACCCACTTCTAAATCCGCCATATTGGCAGAAAAAGCGGCAGGCCAAACACCTTGGATATGATTAGAAACAATACTGTATGCAGGCTCGTCGTGCTCAATAAAGGTGACACGATTGCCGACACGCACAGCATTTTTAGGTGGACCGTTAAGGTATTCTAGAAAGGCAACTTCTTGATTATTCACCTTACCATGCAGGTAAACCAAAGGCCGAATATGATCGGCCTGAAGTTGAATAATCGATGCTTTAAACTCTTTCTCTCGTAAAGCCTGACTCATTTTCTCGAGCCAAGCTTTGGCAGGCATGTCTTCCTGCGCGGTTGCAGGAAAGACCAAGGCTAATAAAGCCAACAGGATTAGACGCAAGCTAACTCCTCGTTATTGATTGACCGGAACAGGTACGACCTCGGTATTGTCCTCTACAACCGCACCAGTATTCAATCGTTGTTGCAACATATGATCTTGGATATAAGTATTAATTCGGCGACGTTGCTCATTTACCTGATCATTGGTATAGCCTTGATTCTGTTGTACAGGACCGGTTTGTAGGCTCACAGGTGATGCGCTACCAATCAGCGGCCTTGTAATTAACACGGGCGATGGTGACGCGGCATCATCGGCGGTTTGATTGTAATTCTGCACACCCACAATCGCAAACATAGCAACCGTCGCAGCAATGGCATATTGACCAAATTGCTTAAATAAAGGTACGACGCGGCTTTGCTCCGAATTGGCGGCAATTTGTGGCGTTACAGGTGCAGTGACTTTAGACGCATGATGCTTAGGCGCAACTATCGCTGGCTCAAGTTCAATGGCGGCAGCAATGCTAGCAGAGAGATCTAACACAATAGTCTGCGGCAATTCGCCACGCATGGCATCGCCTATCATATGATAGTTATGCCATTTATCATGTGAATGTGTATCAGCAGATAACTCTGCCATGGTCTGCGCATCAGTCTCTCCATCGACTGCGGCAGATACCCATTCTTGACCTAATTTATCCATTTTTCACCTGTCTAAATATAAGGGTTTCTTAAAATAAGAATTTAGGCTTCCAGCAACGGCTGGAGCTTTTTATCGATTGCCTCTCGAGCTCGGAAGATACGCGATCTTACGGTCCCGACAGGACAATCCATGACTATGGCAATATCTTCGTAACTCATACCATCGAGTTCACGCAATGAGATGGCCATTCGTAATTCTTCAGGCAAGGTCTCTAATGTATCGAAAATCACTTTTTTGATTTCATCCGATAACATTAGCCGTTCTGGGGAGGCAAACTCCTTCAGCGCGTCACTGCCTTCGTAATATTCGGCATCTTCTGCATCAACATCATTCGCAGGCGTTCTACGCCCCTGTGATACGAGATAATTCTTCGCAGTGTTTACTGCGATGCGGTACAACCAAGTATAAAATGCACTTTCACCGCGAAAGTTTGGCAAAGCTCTGTAAGCTTTGATAAACGCTTCCTGTGCCACATCAGCAACGTCCGCTTGGTTCCGTACATAACGGGATATCAAGCTAATGACTTTACTTTGATATTTAAGCACTAACAGGTTAAAAGCGTTTTTATCACCTTGTTGTACGCGCTCAACTAATTGTTGATCACTTAATTGTCCACTCATCCGAGCCGACTTCTCCTAAATCTAAAATGCTGATTTCTCAGTCGCTCGAATCATATTCACTTATGTAGACTCGCGGGCTTTGAAAAAGTTCTAAAAATTATACAAAAAAAGTAAGGTAAAAAGGAAAGTACCCATAATCGGTGAGTTGGTTTACCATAGTTGGCACTCTTCAGTCACATCATGATACCCGATGAAACAAGTAGTTGAACACCAATCTGACATATTAGTCATAGGTAGCGGTGCCGCAGGTCTGACACTAGCTTTGCATCTTGCTGAAAAAGCAAAAGTAATTCTGCTTTCAAAAGGCCCACTCTCGGAAGGGTCGACTTACTACGCCCAAGGCGGTATCGCCTCCGTCTTCGACGAAAGTGACACTATCGAATCCCATGTTGCAGACACCTTAATCGCAGGGGCGGGTTTATGTGACAAAGACGTTGTCACTTTCACGGCTGAAAATGCCAAGAGTGCGATGCAATGGCTTATCGAATGTGGCGTTGCCTTCGATAAAGAAGAAACCACTGACGGTAATGCAAAAGACGCACCTTACCATTTAACCCGTGAAGGCGGCCATAGCCACAGACGTATTCTGCACGCTGCCGATGCCACAGGCAAAGAAGTGCAAACCACACTGCAAGAGCGCGCACTCGCCCACCCCAATATTCAAGTTTTAGAACGCTATAACGCCATCGACCTCATCACCACCCGTAAGTTAAATCGCCCAGGTAATCGTGTGTTAGGCGCTTATGTGTGGAATCGCAATGAAGAGCACGTCGAAACCGTTAAGGCCAAGTTTGTTGCGTTAGCAACAGGCGGTAGCTCTAAGGTTTATCAATATACCTCAAACCCCGATGTCGCTAGTGGTGATGGTATTGCCATGGCATGGCGTGCAGGTTGCCGCGTGGCGAATATGGAGTTCAACCAATTCCATCCGACGTGTTTGTACCACGCAGATGCGCGCAACTTCTTACTCACCGAAGCCCTGCGTGGTGAAGGGGCTTATCTGCGTCGTCCTGATGGCAGCCGCTTTATGCCGGACTTTGATGAACGCGCTGAACTCGCTCCCCGTGACATCGTTGCCCGCGCCATCGACTATGAGATGAAACGTCTCGGTGCCGACTGTGTGTATCTGGATATCAGCCATAAAGATGCTGACTTTGTGATGAAGCATTTTCCGACCATCTATAGCCGTTGCTTAGATCTAGGAATTGATATCACTAAAGATGCTATCCCTGTGGTGCCTGCTGCTCACTATACCTGCGGTGGTGTAATGACAGATATGCACGGTCAGACGGATCTCAATGGTCTCTATGCTATTGGTGAAGTCGCCTATACGGGCTTACATGGCGCCAATCGTCTGGCGAGTAACTCGTTACTCGAATGTTTAGTGTTTGCCCGTGCGGCGTCACAGGATATAGAAAGCCAACTGCATAAAATTCAAATCCCGGGACAAATTCCAGCATGGGATGAAAGTAAAGTGTCGAACTCGGATGAGGAAGTGGTCATCGCCCATAACTGGCACGAACTGCGGTTATTCATGTGGGACTACGTTGGAATTGTACGCTCTGATAAACGTCTGGAGCGAGCACTGCGCCGCTGCCTGATGTTACAGCAAGAAATTCAGGAATATTACAGTAACTTCAGGGTTAGCAATAACTTGCTCGAATTACGTAACTTAGTGCAAGTGGCCGAATTAATTATTCGCTGTGCCATGGAGCGTAAAGAAAGCCGTGGGCTGCATTTTAATATCGATCATCCAGAGAAATTAGACGCGCCTCGCCCAACAATTTTACTACCAGAAAAGTAACCGCATACGCATAGATTACTTCATCATAAACAGACTAAATCTTAGAATGAGGTTTAGTCTGTTGCATTTTAGCCCGCAGCAACAGCCGACATAAATGTCGATAGTCAGTATCATTTAACATATCAGCCCAAACCAGCAAGAGCCGCAGCTGAGTATCCACTTCGATATAAATCAAGCAAACAAAGGGCGTGACCCAAGTGCGTTTTAGTACCTGAAAGTGCTCCCCCGTTGACAAACGTCCCTCGCCTTTATCACTCAGCACAAAATCTAAACGCCAATGCTGCAGTCGCCACAACTGCGACAGCAAAAAAATACTAACAAGTACGATAAACAAATATTTAAGCAGAGATAAGGCGATAATGTCGCTTTGGGGCCAAAGCAGAAATGAGCTAGAACAGACACCAATAAAAACGACCAACGAGAGTCGTTGGTCGAAAGAGGCTTTTACGCTGAAACTATGGTGCCGGTCTTCCACGGACTTTTACTATCATACGAGCCAGTTCAGTGTCAGGGCACACTTCATGGCCCATAAACCAAGCAAACAATTCTGGATCTTCACATTCCAACAAACGGATAAACACGGTTTTATCTTCATCGGACATTTCTTGATAGAAGTTTTCAACAAAAGGTTGAAGCAAGACGTCTAATTCCAGCATCCCACGACGACATGCCCAGCGAACCCTTGCGATGTTCATTAATTCCAAGGTATTTCTCCCAACACAGATTTGGCATTAGTCTATCAGTTCACTGACTAAAGTGTCGATTAACCCTTCATATTGACTCACAAAATTAGCATTGTTGTACTTGCGTATCGAGCCCCTCAAAGAGATCGCTAAAATCTGTATCCAATAATCGCTTTACCGCAGGATGTTGGATCATACGTTCCGCAAACATCACATGGTATTCCTCTTTCACATCGGTGGTTTCACCGAGCAAATTCATACCATGGGAAATCACTTCTTGGCGATAAATCGACGGTGTGACAAAAATACCTCGTTTAAGGTAACCAAAGGCCTTCATCATGGCCGCATCATCGAACTCGCCCAAGATACTGACTTTAAGATTTTGCTCGTCAAACCAGCGATATAGCTGTTGTCCGAGTGAAGTTCTACGGCCGGGGATTAATAGCTGGCCTTGTTCTAAACAGGCAGGAAAATCAGCGCTATAAGTCTCAGCGGAGAAAAAACTCACGCCACACTCGCCTAATTTTTTAGATAAAATTTCAGGGTATTTCAGTGACTCACCTGCACAATCCGAAAGGATCATATCCAATTTATGCTCACGTAAACGCGCCATTAGGCTCTCGTGAGTCGCCTCATAGCAGGCTAAGTGCATAGAATTGTCATTAGGCACTACGGATAATAAAACTCGGCTGACTAAAGCTTTAGATAAGGCATCGGCAATACCCACCTCGAATAACATGGCATCCGCTTTTTGATAGTTAAGTAAATCGAGCATTTCATAGCTAAGGCTAAACATCTTATCGGCGTAGCGAAAAACCAATTCACCTAATTCTGTCGCCTCCAATGTCCGCCCGACTCGCTTGAACAGACTGCCGTTTAACCTATCTTCTAAGGCACGAATTTGCCCCGTTATCGTTTGCGGCGTCAAACATAGGGCTTCGGCCGCCTTCGCGACCGAGCCCTTTTTCTTAATCATCCAAAAATAATACAAGTGGTTATAATTCAAGTGCAGCATGCTAACCCGCTGTTAATGCTCCCTCAAACGCCAAAGCGCTGAGGGGTTACTGTGTTATTTTAAACTCGATTAGTTTAAAATCAGATGATTAAAAACCTGATGATTCCCAGTCAAGTTACTTTAAACGCTGGCAGTCGAGTAAGTTAGTAACTATGCCTTGTAACTGCTCCAAATCGGCAGCATTCCCCAGACTTACCGCTTCAGTGACTCCTGAAACTAAAACGTTACGTTCTGGAATACGTTCGGCGCAATAGGTTCGATTCGCTTCTTGGAAACGTTTACCACCGCGATACTTAAGTGCCCTCGATTCATAACCATTAGTTTCTAATCTCGCCCCTAAGGAATCAGATTTAAACATCAAAGCGCCATCCACTATTCCTTCAAGATAGCTTTGGCAAGTCTGCGAGTTTGCATCCTGATTACAGGCCGAAATTTGCGATGCCGTCGCGGTTGTCGATAAACATAAGAGCGTTGCTATTCCCATTAATTTCAACTTTATCATAGTTATACTCCTTTATTAGGTAACACTTTTGATAACCAGAAATACCCGACTAACGCTGCCATAATCGAACCGATTAAGGTTCCTAGGCGTGCTAAGTCACCGTACATAGGGTCTGCATGTTCAAAAGCTAACGACGCAATAAACATAGACATAGTAAAACCAATACCGCACATGGCCGCGACGGGGGCAATTTGCTTCCAACCTACGCCATCAGGCAATTGCGCTAATTTTAGTTTCACCGCAATAAAGCTAAATAACATTACACCGATTGGCTTACCTAACATCAGACCCAATGCAATACCAACAGGAACAGGAGAAATTAACGTCTCCAAATTCATATTGCCGACATAAACACCCGCATTAGCAAAAGCAAACACTGGCAAAATGAGGAAAGTACTCCAAGGATGCAAACTATGCTCTAAGCCTTCTGAGGGTGAACTGCCATCCTTTGCCCGCAATGGGATACAAAAAGCAATGATGACGCCAGCCAGAGTCGCATGCACTCCAGACTTAAGAACGGCAACCCAAAGAATTAACCCTAAGATGCCATAGGGTAAAAGTGAAGTAACCCCTTTGCGGTTTAACCCGACCAGGCCCGCAATCGCTAAACTGGCAATCACTAAACTGATGGTTGATAAGTCAGTACTGTAAAACAGCGCGATAATCACTATGACGCCTAAGTCATCGATGATAGCTAAAGCAAGTAAGAAGACTTTCAGTGAAACAGGAACGCGGCTTCCGAGCAGCGCCATAATACCTAAGGCAAAGGCAATATCGGTCGCGGCAGGAATCGCCCAGCCCGCTTGTGTGACAGGATCACCGTAGTTAAACAGTAAGTACACACCAGCAGGGACTAACATGCCGCCAATGGCTGCAAAGGTAGGCAGGGAAGCTTGAGCGACACTCGATAAAGCGCCTTCAAGTAACTCACGTTTCACTTCTAAACCAATCAGCAAAAAGAATATGGCCATCAAGCCATCGTTTATCCACAGGATAAGTGGCTTGTGTATGTTGAGCTCGCCAATTTTGACTTGAACGTCAGTGCCTAAAAAGCCTTGATAAAGTCCAGATAAGGGGGAATTGGCCATCAGCATGGCTAAGGCAACAGCAACCAATAACAGGATACCGCCAGCCGACTCTTGGCTCAGAAAATTTCTAATTGCTTTTTCCATCTTGCACTCCTAAAAATCATAATGAATTGAGTGTAGACGAATTGTAATGACAAATATAATCGTAAGTTTCTCCCTAACACCTCGGTTATCCCGAAGTGTTAGACTAAAAAACATACATCACACAGCAACAGGGGCTTTGATATGAGGGTGTGGAGCGTAGTTTGTTAATTCAAAATCATCGAATTGATAGTCAAAAATCGACTCAGGTCTGCGTACAATAGTCATGGTCGGCAACGGTTTTGGATCACGACTTAACTGCAGTGCCGTCTGTTCCATATGATTAGAATATAAATGGGTATCGCCACCCGTCCACACAAAATCACCTAAGGCCAAGTCACATTGCTGGGCGACCATCATAGTTAACAAAGCATAACTGGCAATATTAAATGGCAAACCAAGAAACACATCACAACTACGCTGATACAGCTGACAAGATAATTTACCATCGGCTACATAGAACTGAAAAAACGCGTGGCACGGTGCCAAAGCCATTTTATCCAGTTCGCCCACGTTCCACGCAGAAACAATAAGACGGCGAGAATCTGGCTGAGATTTTATCTGGGCGATAACTTGCGAAATCTGATCGATAGCATCACCACTCTGGGTTGGCCAACTGCGCCACTGGGCACCATAAACTGGGCCCAAATCGCCATTATCATCGGCCCATTCATCCCAAATGCTGACCTTGTTTTCGCGTAAATAGGCAACGTTAGTTTCACCCTTCAAAAACCACAGCAATTCATGGATGATAGAGCGCATATGGCATTTTTTGGTGCTCACCAAAGGAAAACCTTTGCTCAAATCGAAGCGCATTTGATAGCCAAATACCGAGCGAGTCCCAGTACCTGTGCGATCCGATTTATCCACGCCTTCGGCTAATATGTGCTTCATTAAGTCTAAATATTGTTTCATTGCTGCTTACCTTGCTTACGAAAAATCAAGTACAAACCGATTAACACCATAGGCATAGAGAGTATCTGCCCCATAGTCATAAATCCCCAGTAGAGTCCCAACTGTGTGTCGGGTTGCCTCACAGTTTCAACCATAATACGGAACATACCGTAACCGACTAAGAACATACCAGAGACTGCACCGACTTTATCGGTACGTTTGCTAAACCAGTAAAGTAATAGGAATAATGCTACGCCTTCAAGGGCGAACTGATACAACTGGGATGGATGACGTGGGTCAGGCCCACCAGTTGGAAACACCATAGCCCAAGGCAGATCAGTGGTTCGTCCCCAAAGCTCGCCGTTGATAAAGTTACCAATACGACCAGCGCCTAAACCAATAGGCACAACAGGTGCCACCATATCGGCGACAGCAAAAAAAGTACGTTTTTGTTTCCACGCGATATAGAGCATCGCCGTAATCACGCCCATCAAACCGCCGTGGAAGGACATGCCACCTTCGGAGATTTTAAATAAATAGAGGGGACTGGCGAGGAAATAATCGAAATGATAAAAAAGCACGTAACCGATACGGCCACCTAAAATCACCCCAAGAAAACCATAAAAGAGTAAATCTGAAACTTGCTCCCGCGTCCATATCCCCTTTGAACGGTCGGCTTGGCGGTTCAACAACCACATGGCCGCAACAAATCCGACTAAATAGGTAAAACCATACCAACGCAGTGCCGGTTCAAAGGTTTGTCCAAAAAGATTAAACGGTCCAAATGAAACGATCACGGGATCGATATTGGGGAAACTCAACGCCATAACACATCCATTAGCAGCCTAAAACAAAGATAAACATAAAAACTAGGTCAGAATTAACTTAAGGCCGACACATAGAAGTAACAATGCAAATATCTTTTTAAGTACAGGTGTTGGCCAAGTGCTCGCCGCTTTTACCCCCACAGGCGCCATCAAGACAGAAGTAATCACTAAACCAAACAATGCAGGTAAATAGATATAGCCTAAGGTACCATAGGGCAACTCAGGGGCATTCATTCCTGCAATAATATAGCCGAAACTGCCAGAAAGAGAGATTAAGAAGCCCATCGCAGCAGAAAAACCCACGGCTTGACGCATCTGTAAACCATAAAAAGTCAAAAATGGCACTATCAGTATACCGCCACCTATCCCGGTCAAACCTGCCAAAACCGCAACAAAAGCCGATACAACAAAAAGCACTACTGAATTAGGTAATTGACGATTTGATTCGGCCTTAACGGGATAAGCCATTTGAATTGTCATTAAAATAACAAAGATGGCAAAACCTTGTTGTAACTTATCAGCGGGAATACGCTCAGCAATAAAACCTGAAGCCAGCGCGCCTATAATCAGGCCCGGTAACATTGATTTGAATAAATCCCAAGGCACATTGCCACGCTTATGGTGGGCACGTGCCGACGAAATAGAGGTGAGAATAATGGCTGCGAGCGAAGTGGCAATTGCAATATGGGGGAGCTGAGTAGAGCTAATACCGACCGATGGCAAAATATAAAGCAGTGCAGGCACTACAATCAAGCCGCCACCGATACCTAATAATCCTGCCATAAAGCCGACAAATGCGCCTAAAGCCAAGCAAATAAAGAACACCAACAACAAACTATCCACACGAGTACCTACAGCGTGATAAATTGAGGGCCTTAGCTTAAAGCAAAACACAGCATTAGTTAATTAAGAATTGTTGCAAGACCCTGCTGGGTCAAATATTCTTTAACCAGCTCACGCACTTGGAAGCCGTTTGATAGGCTCAGCGCTTTAGCAAGTAATTGATCTAAATCGGCCCGCGCAACACGTCGCAATAGATAATTGATCCGCGCTAAACTGCCCTGATTCATACTCAACTGATCGTATCCCATAGCCACCAGCAAAATGGCCCCCATAGGTTCGCCCGCGAGCTCTCCACAGATACTAATATCGAGTTTATGGTATCGACAATCGAGGTGCGCCTGATGCAAAGCCCGCAATATTCCAGGATGATAACTGTCAAATAACGAGCTCACCCGCGGGTTATTACGGTCAACAGCCAGTAAATATTGGGTTAAATCATTACTACCAACAGAGACAAAATCCACTCGTTTTGCCACATCATCCAACTGATATAGCATGGCGGGCACTTCGAGCATAATGCCTATTCGTGGCATCACTATGTCGCTGTTAACATCGTTTTTTAATTCGACATAGGCTTGTTGCAAATATTCTAAGGATTGATCGATTTCATCTAAGTTGCTGACCATAGGCAGCAAAATACTTAACTGTTTACCGTCTCCCCCAGCCTGTAGCATGGCCCGTAACTGCACCAAAAACAGCTCAGGATGATCCAGAGACAAGCGAATACCGCGCCATCCAAGGAAAGGATTGTCTTCTTTAATCGGGAAATACGGTAAAGGTTTATCGCCTCCCACATCTAAAGTACGCATCACCACAGGTCGACCGGACGCGGCCGATAAGACCTGTTGATAGACTTTGACTTGCTCAGATTCACTCGGGAAGCGCTGTTGCAACATAAAAGGAATTTCAGTGCGATAAAGCCCAATACCGTCGGCACCCTCTGCAATTTCAGAGGCAACACCACTGAGTAATCCCGCATTGAGATACAAGCGAATACGTGAACCATCTAAGGTTACAGAAGGCAGCGCTAATTCTTGGGCATACTGGCGTTGCAAGGCTTTTTGTGCCGAAATCAGGCTACGATACTCACCGACAATCGCAGGTGATGGCGACACCAATAACTGACCACGGCTTGCGTTTACGACTAAAAGTTTTTGGTCAATATTGGCAGATAACAGTTGCTCGACACCTGTGATTGCAGGCACACCTAAGGCGCGGGCTAAAATGGCGGCATGGGAGTTTACGCCACCTAGCTCAGTGACAATACCCGCAAGCTTTTGCCTTGGGAACTCAGCCAACATAGTCGCATCGGCTTCACGGGTAATGAGGATTACAGGTTTATCGGGCTCAAGCTCTAGACGTTCTGGCTCAATAAGTTGGCGCAATGCTTTTTGACCTAAGTCGCGAATATCGCTAGCCCGCTCCTTAAGGTAAGGGTCTTCCATTGCTAAAAACTGTTGAATATAACGTAGAGACACTCGGCTCACCGCCGACTCAGCAACCCAGCCTAATTGCACTTCACGGGTATATTCGCCGCCTAAACTAGCATCATCGAGCAGTAACTGTAATGCATTGAAAATGGAGACAACTTCGTCATCTTGCTCGCGATCAAACCGTTGAGATAAGGCACCTATCGCTTCTTTACAACGCACCATAGCCGTGGTTAAGCGACTCGATTCATAGGCAATATCGTCAGAACGCACCTCAGGCTGTTCAAGGGGAATTTCCCCACCAAGTACGAAGGCATACGCAATGGCGATACCGTTTGACGCTGAAGTACCTTGAAACAGAATTTGTTGATGATGGGAGCTGACTTGAGCTTTTTGTTTTAACCCACGCACCGCCATCGCTAACTGTGCAGCGAGGGTCATCAGAAAGGCTTCTTCGCCCTCACTGAATTGGCGAGCACTCGCCTGCTGTACCACTATCACCCCAACCACAGCCTTCTGGTAGATAATAGGTACAGCTAAAAAAGCGCGGTATTCTTCTTCGGCGACTTCAGGAAAAAGCTTAAACCTTGGATGAAGCCGAGCATCGGCTAAATTAACGGCCTCTTCTCGCTGAGCAGCAAGTCCAACTAAACCTTCAGTCAGCGGCATACGTACTCGACCAACGGCGCTTTTTTCAAGACCATCGGTTGCAGATAACACGAGTTCTTGCTCTTCTAGGATATAGATGGAGCAACATTGGGTTTCCATCGCCGCTTTAGTCGATGAAACTAAGATTTCTAATGCGGTTTCCAAACTGTGGGCAGATGCCACAGCCTGAGTAATATCCCTAAGCGTATTTAACACTGTTTTCAATCCTCTTTTGAAATCAGCCCGTTGTTTTTTGTCTTCCCCGTTTCCTAGGTATTTCTAGGGTTTGGAATGACAATGCCGTTACCGCAAACTCTTTCATCACCTTACGATAAACATCACGCTTAAATGACACAACTTGCCGCACAGGATACCAATAACTTACCCAGCGCCAATCGTCAAATTCAGGATGCCCAGAAGAACTCAAATTAATCGCACTATCTTGGCTTTTCAGTTGTAACAGAAACCACTTTTGTTTTTGCCCGATACACACAGGTTTACTGTCTTGCCTCACTAAACGCTTTGGCAAACGATAGCGCAACCAAGAACGGGTCGAGGTTAATATATGCACGTGTTCAGGTCTTAGGCCCACTTCTTCATACAACTCACGGTACATAGCCTCTTCTGCAGTCTCGCCATCATCGACGCCACCTTGAGGAAATTGCCATGAGTGTTGACCGAAACGTCTAGCCCACATGACTTGGCCATATCTGTTACAAATTATAATGCCCACATTTGCGCGAAAGCCGTCGCTATCAATCACATGGACTCCAAATCACATTAAATTTTAATAAACTGATTGTTTCATAAAGCTAGTCTCTCAGCAAACCTCTATTTTATCCTAAGCTTTGGATAACATCTGACTTAAAAGACATTTATCAACAATGCTAGGAGATGGAATCCGGGGATATCCACATTTTCTGTGGATATCTCTGTTTGAAACTCAGGTGAACTTGTTATAACGTTCAAAAAACATCTATTTACCATCGTTTTTTAAATTTAGCGTTAAAACTTAATAGCAAACAAATTCATAAGCTTGCATATTAATCATGATTTATTTTAGACTAAAAAACCAATAAAGCTCATTATTTGACCAGCAAGAAGTATTTCTATCATTCTCGCGATATTACTCAACTTTATACACAAATAGTGTCCACAACTGTCCACAAAAGCCAGAATAAATGCACTTTATTCGCATTGACTTAGGATTTTTATTAGGTTAAGAGGCTCACTTTACTGAGTTATCCATAATATCTGTGGATAAGTATGTGGGGAACGCAAGGGAAAGCAGAGAGTAACTTTGAACACTTTTTTGCAAAACGGGGGTTAACACGGATATAAAACTTAAAATCAGTCACTTAGAATAAAAACATTCGGTACAAGTTAATCCACCCTGTAGGGCTCATTTTTTAACCACCATTGCTAAGCGGTTATTTTTAAGTAAAATCCAGCCATGAATCGAATTATCCCCCCTGAAAATCTATCTGAACTACTCGAACGTGCCAACATGATGGCGGGCGTGAGTTTGGCGCAGATAGCCAGCCAAAGAAGCATTCGTGTCCCCAAGGATCTTAAACGCGATAAAGGTTGGGTCGGTCAACTAATCGAAATGGAATTAGGCGCAACGGCGGGTTCTAAACCTGAGCAAGATTTTCTACATTTAGGAGTCGAGCTTAAAACTATCCCCATTGATACACAGGGGCGACCGCTGGAGACCACTTATGTCTGCGTGGCGCCGCTATCAAATATCCAAGGATTAACCTGGCAAAACAGCTTAGTCTGCCATAAGTTACAGCGAGTACTTTGGGTACCCGTTGAAGGAGAGAGGCATATTCCTGTGGGTGAGCGCCGTATAGGTACGCCAATATTGTGGGAACCGGATCCGCACGAGTTGCAATTACTGCAACAGGATTGGGAAGAGATCATGGAGCTTATCGCCCTCGGAAAAGTAGAGAGGCTTACAGCGCGTCACGGCGAAGTGCTGCAATTGCGACCTAAGGCCGCGAATAGTAAGGCGTTAACACAAAGCATTGCCGAAGATGGTAGCCTCAAAATGACTAACCCTAGGGGTTTTTATTTAAAGACCAGTTTCACTGCTATGATACTTAATAAGGTATTTGGTTAATTTTTAGTAACGATATGAACTTGGATTGATCCAGATCACAAATTTCACTGGCACTAAGGTGACTCTTTTCTATAAACTACGGCATCCTGAAATCACAGCCGTATTCGGATACCAATCAAGCAGTGAGAGCACGTAGACAAGCGAAAAAACTCCTTTTTGCGATTTTAGCTTGGGCGATTGCCATGGCTGCATTCGTGTTTTTTCGATATGCCCAATCACCAGAGCTGCCCCAATGGGCGGTAAGTTCGGCTGATCTCGCAACACTTGCTATCTACATGGGGATTATTTTCGGCAGCTTACATTGGATGTCGAACGTCATTGCCGATTTCAGTGCAATCAATCGCCTCCCCTATGTGTTTTCAGTCATCTTTAAGGGCTTGTTTTTATTACTGGGTGCTACGACGTTAGCTTACATGACTCAGTTTTTAAATATGTGGGCCATCGAAAATCACATGTCGACCCTCAGACAAATGCTGACGGCGCACATTCTCTATAGTCCTTCATTCCAAGCATTGATCGTATATTTGGTCGTTGTACGAGTGAGCTTAGCTTTTGTCGAGCAAATGGCATTATTAGTCGGGCCGCGTATTTTACTCAACATAGGCCTTGGTAAATACCACAAGCCAAGATACGAGCAGCGCTTATTCCTCTATTTAGACATGGTCGCCTCAACCACACATGCCGAATCACTTGGCGATTACCGCTTTAGTCGATTGATCCAAGACAGCTTTAGTTTACTTTCAGATACAGTGTCCAATAACGAAGCTGAAATCTACCGCTATATGGGAGATGCAGTGCTGCTTCACTGGCCATTAGAAGAAGGGATAGTTCACGACCGCTGCATGAATATTTATTTTGAATTTAGCCAACAACTGAACTGGCAACGCCGCTACTTTGAAGAGCATTATGGCTTTGTGCCGAAATTTAAAGCGGCGGCCCATTGTGGCCAAGTCGTCGCTGCAGTTGTTGGTGTACAGAAACAAGAAATTAGTTTCTTTAGTGACGTGCTCAATACCTTAGCAAGACTGCAAGATCAATGTAATCCACTAGGACAGCGCATGTTGATTTCGGGTGCACTCGCGGGACGTTTAGATAACCCCAACACTCAGTATCACCTATCAAATCTAGGCCCAGTCAAACTCAAAGGGAAACAACACTCAATTGAAGTGTTTGGCGTTTCCCCGCTCTGATTTGTAATCGACTTTAAGCTTTAGCTTGAATTAATGCTTTGCAGTTACAGTCAGTTTATTCCCCGTCCTTAGTTAATAATTTTTGGATCATTAAACCTAAAGTGCGGAAAGTTAAGATCCGACTGGTGGTTTGACGCCAGACCAGGCCGATATCACGGTAAGGTGCCTCACCCGGTGGCGTCATCACCACTAAATCTGTGTCATTCAAAATACCCGCATCAATCGCCATTTGCGGAAGAAACGTGGTGCCCAGTTTACTGTTCACCATCTGCACTAAAGTATGCAAACTGGTGGCGGCAAACGGATTGACTTTCGCACTATCACCTAGCTGACATGCAGTAATAGCATGGCCTGTGATGCAATGCTCACTTTGCAGAAGAAAAATACTCTCGTCCGGCAGAGTTTGATAATCAATAGGTTGATGTATGCCACCCGCTAAATCTTTGTGGGCCACCATTTTGAAAGGATCTATGCCCACTTTCATGCTGTGGTAACCGCTAGTATCAACGGGTAGCGCTAGGATCAATAAGTCCAGCTCTCCTTTACCTAAAGCATCTAGCAAACGCTCAGTGGTATCTTCCTTCAATAATAAACTCATCGCCGGATAAGATTGCTGACACTGGCGGATCACACGACTCAATAGGAAAGGCGCTATGGTTGGAATACAGCCTAAGCGAATATCCCCCGTCATCGGCTCACCTTGATTTTTCACTAATTCCACCAAATCATCCACATCAGTGAGAATTTTACGGGCGCGCTGCACCACTTCTTCACCAATGGCGGTAAACATAAATGACTTATGGTCTCGCTCAATCAACTGATGCCCTAACTGCTCTTCTAGGTTTTGGATCCCACTTGAGAGCGTTGATTGACTGACGAAACACACCTTAGCGGCGCGGTTAAAATTCTGCTCTTGATGGAGATTCACCAAATAGAATAAGTTTTTTAAGCTAGGTAAACTTTTCATTTTCTCGATTGCCATGAAGGTTATGAATTAAGAAATTAAATCTACTTTAGCATAAGTGATGAGCAATAACGCGGCATAAGATATCAGGATTGTGACCCGAATCGATATTCAATCGGTTCGCCGTAAAACTTAAGTGGGAGTAACAAAATAAGATGGGAAAGGCGCTAACAAGAAAATGTCGAAAACAATAAACTTAATCGTAAAACCAATGCAAGATTCACTCAATTGAGCGCAACAATAGACATTATTGCTGCGCCTTAACTTACCTTAGCAAGTAATATTTTATGCTTTGGCTTGGAGGAATAACTTTAACTGTTGTAAATCTGTACTCGCGTGTTCAACGATGTCAGCAACCCAAGAGCCATGTTCAGCATCCCATCTTGCTTCTTCGCCATGCTGTAATAACTGGGCGATCTGCTGAATACGTTTTAACCCCACAGAACCTGCAGCACCTTTAAATTTATGTGCTTCTGAACATAAGGTATCTTTGTCTGCTGCGTCGTTAGCTTTCACTAGATTTCCAACATATTCAGGCATTAACTGCTCAAATAACACCACACTCTTGAGTAAGGTACCGGCACCAATGGCGCTGCAGTACTGTTCGAGAGTATTGAGATCTAGGATTGCTTCTAATTCAACTGTGGCCATAAGGCCTCCCTTAAGTGGTTCAATGCTTAAAACGAATTTATCACATGATACCCACTAAAATTGTCAGTGCAACTTATAGCGATATTCATGGTCTAATTCAGATTAAAATTAACAAAAAACAAACTAATAGTCGTAAATAAACGCTTACGAAATAATAGCGACGACATAACATTTGGGGAGTAAATTTATCCCACTAACTTGCCTCTATCGTTGCGCTAATGCGTGCCCTTGTCCACCATAAAGCTGCAAATTATCCACAATCGCCACCAATCCATCCCAACGATAGGCACACCAATCGGGTGCTAATAGCATAGGTTTTTTCGCATAAGCGGTGACACGGTGAAAAATAACTTCTAGGGGGGTATGGCGGATAATCTCGCCGACACTGTGGGCATAATCCTCAAGACTCAATAAAGGTAAGCGCCCACTTCGCCACGACTTAGCCATAGTGCTACCTTCGACGATATGCAAAGGATGTAGCTTCAAGCCATCAACGCCCTGCTGCAATACAGCAGCTAAAGTCGCCATATAATCGCTATGGGTTTCATCGGGTAAGCCAAGAATGAGATGAGTGCACACCTTAAGACCGCGAGCTCTCGCCCTCGACACAGTGTCACAATAACAGGCGAAATCATGGCCACGGTTAATTCTACGCAGTGTTTCATCTTTGGCTGTTTGCAACCCGAGCTCTAACCACACATCGACACCATTTGCCTGATAACGCGCCAGTAAATCCAGTACATTATTTGGCACACAATCGGGGCGAGTTCCTACACATAAACCGACTATCTCGCCATCTTTAACCGCTTCATCGTACTTAGCCATTAACACTTGATATTCATCGTAAGTGCTAGTATAGGCTTGAAAATAAGCAATAAATTTATCGGCTTGTGCCTGAGGCTTCGCCTCACGATAGCGGCTCTTACCCTGTTCGAGTTGCTCAGTAATACTCAATACATCGGCAGTTTGATGGCTAAATGACGCCACATTACAGAAAGTACAACCTCCGCGCCCTAAAGTGCCGTCACGGTTAGGGCAAGTAAACTTGGCATCTATAGTGAGTTTTCGCAGTCGGGTGCCATATCGCGCCTTACAAACGGCACCAAAGGTGTTCACATATGCATCAAGCCCCATCAGAGCACCCACCAAATTTCATATCGCTTCATTGAGAATAACCAAGATAAAATCACAAATAGAAAAGAAAATACGTGAACAAATAGAAGAAAAAGCTTAGTGTAAATAAGGTAGCGAGAGTTTTCTTGGCGCTACATCAAATTCCCGCCTGACTCATACCGTTATTATCATAAATGTGCGCATCCTCAAATTAGCCAGCTTACCGCTGAGATCTTGCTCACACCAAAATGAATAACAATTCAACAATTTTAATTTTTTATCTATTTACTGTGTTTGCAATAAAAATCACTATTTCTAAATCAAAAACAATCCCATCAGCATGTTACACCTTGGTAAATTTTGAGTTTGATAGTTTTTAAAATTCTTTTTATTCATAATGTTATACAGCACATTTTACTGTTGACGTTAACGTAAGGCAATTGTGGTTTGTGTATGAAACATGAATTAATACCCATGTTTTATGCAAATTTTTGGTTTGACCTTTATTGAATCTCAGGCTAATTTGGGTGGTTCGGGTGCATATCTATAGAAAGTCTTTACATTTTCTCCCCGAGTAGTAATCAGTTGAGGTCTAGGGAGGTTTTTGTATGAGCTTATATCATCCCAGTTTTGAGCGGGACAATTGTGGTTTTGGGTTGATAGCACAGATGGATGGCGAAGCCAGCCACCGCATAGTGCGCACGGCAATCCATGGTCTAGATCGCATGAAGCACCGAGGGGGCATTGCCTCCGACGGTCGCACTGGCGACGGCTGTGGTTTATTAATGCAATTACCCGTGCAATTTTTTGAAGCGATTGCCGCGGAAAATGATTGGCATTTGAGCAGAAAATTTGCCGTAGGTATGCTGTTTTTAAGTCAAGATGATGAACTGGCTGACCAAGCCAAGTTTATTCTTGAGCGCGAACTCGAGCGTGAAACCTTAAGTATTGCAGGCTGGCGCAAGGTGCCTGTCAATCCCGATGTGTTAGGTGAAATTGGCAAGGCTAGCCTGCCACAAATCTATCAAGTGCTGATCAACGCCCCCATTGGCTGGCGTGAAAAAGACTTGGAACGTCGCCTTTATATGGCGCGTCGCCGCCTAGAGCAGCAGATCACCGACGACAAAGACTTCTATGTCGCGAGTTTGTCAGGCCAAGTTATCGTCTATAAAGGTCTGATGATGCCTGTAGACTTGCCCGCGTTTTATCCCGATCTCGCGGACATTCGCTTAAAAAGCTCTATCTGCCTATTCCATCAACGTTTCTCAACAAATACTTCTCCTAAATGGCCATTAGCTCAGCCGTTTAGATATTTAGCCCATAACGGCGAAATCAATACGATTACGGGTAACCGTCAATGGGCCCGCGCCCGTGCCTATAAGTTTAATTCGCCGCTACTGCCAGATTTGCAGCAGGCCGCTCCCTTTGTGAATGAAACAGGCTCAGACTCTTCATCTTTAGATAATATGCTGGAAATGCTGTTATCTGGTGGCATGGACTTATACCGTGCCATGCGTCTATTGATCCCGCCTGCTTGGCAAAGTAATCCAGAAATGGATGACGAATTAAAAGCCTTCTACGACTTTAACTCTATGCACATGGAGCCTTGGGATGGTCCGGCAGGTATTGTGATGACCAACGGTCGCCATGCCGCCTGCGCTGTTGACCGTAATGGTCTGCGTCCATCGCGTTATGTGATCACAAAAGATCGTATTTTGACCTTAGCTTCCGAAGTCGGAATTTGGGATTACGCCGCCGATGAAGTGATTGAAAAAGGCCGAGTTGGGCCTGGAGAATTATTGGTACTCGATACCTTGAACGGCCGCCTGTACCAATCTTTTGAAATTGATAACGATCTTAAACGCCGCCACCCCTATAAAGAGTGGATGGCGAAAAACAGCCGTACTTTAACGCCAGCGGAAGATTTAGCCTCTGAGCAGCACGGTGCCAGCGAGTTAAGTCCTGAGCTATTGCTGCAATACCAAAAACAATTTGGCTATACCCGTGAGGAATTAGAACAAGTCATTTGGGTATTGGCGAAGCAAGGTGAAGAAGCTACAGGTTCTATGGGCGACGACACACCTATGGCGGTATTGTCGAAAAAGTCACGTTCACTGTATGACTATTTTAGGCAAAAATTTGCTCAAGTAACAAATCCCCCCATAGATCCATTACGTGAAAAGCACGTCATGTCATTGACCACTTGTATTGGCCGTGAACAGAACCTCTTCAATGAAACGACTGGGCATGCTTACCGGGTGATGTTCAATTCACCTATTTTATTATTCAGTGATTTTAACCAGTTACTGGGATTAGATAGCACTTACTATCGCGCCAATATTGTCGATTTAAATTACGAACCACAGGAAGGCTTAGAAAGCGCCATTCGCCGCATCACAGCCGAAGCCGAACGTTTAGCCCGCAGCGGCACGACTTTGTTGATCCTTTCAGATAGAGCCATAGGTAAAACAGCGCAAGTGATCCCCGCGGCCATGGCGGTCGGTTCTGTACAGCAAATGCTGGTGAATAAGAGCCTGCGCTGCGACACCAACATCATAGTTGAAACCGCATCGGCGCGAGATCCGCATCACTTTGCCGTATTGCTTGGCTTTGGTGCCACGGCGATTTATCCGTATTTAGTGTATGAGTCAATTTCCGAACTGGCGAAACGCCATGACTTAACCGATACCACGGCATTGATGTTGAACTTCCGCTACGGCATCGAAAAAGGCTTGCGTAAGATCATGTCCAAAATGGGTATTAGCACTGTCGGTTCCTACCGTTGTAGCCAACAGTTTGAAGCCATAGGCATTGCCAGCGAAGTGATCGAACTGTGTTTTAAAGGCGTAATTAGCCGCATCGAGGGCGCAGGCTTTGCAGACATAGCCCAAGACCAAGCGATTCTGCACAAAGCTGCCTACCGTACCCATGTGCCATTACCGCAAGGTGGCCTGCTGAAATACGTTGAGGGCGGCGAGTATCACTGTTTCAACCCTGATGTGGTCAACACCTTGCAAGCATCATTGATTGACAAAGACTTCGCGAGCTATAAAAAATTCACCGAACTCGTCGACAATCGTCCCGTGGCCACACTGCGTGACTTAATCGGTATTAAGGGCGCACAAACATCGATTAATGTCGCCGATGTAGAAGCGGCATCAAATCTATATTCACGTTTTGACAGTGCCGCCATGAGCATCGGCGCCTTGAGCCCTGAAGCTCATGAAGCGCTTGCTATTGCGATGAACCGCTTAGGTGGCCGCTCGAACTCAGGTGAAGGTGGTGAGGATGCACGCCGCTTTAATACTGAACGCAACTCTGCGATTAAACAGATTGCCTCGGCACGCTTTGGCGTTACGGCGCATTATTTAGTTAATGCTGATGTGTTACAGATTAAAGTCGCCCAAGGGGCAAAACCCGGTGAAGGTGGCCAGTTACCCGGCCATAAGGTGAGTGTTGAAATCGCCGGACTGCGTCATGCACGTCCTGGTGTGACCTTGATTTCACCGCCACCGCACCACGATATTTACTCTATCGAAGATTTAGCCCAGCTGATTTTCGACTTGAAGCAAATCAATACTAAAGCGCTGATTTCAGTGAAACTTGTGTCAGAACCCGGTGTGGGCACGATCGCCACCGGCGTGGCCAAAGCCTATGCGGACATGATCACGATTTCAGGGTATGACGGCGGCACAGGTGCTAGCCCAATTACCTCAGTGAAATATGCGGGCAGTCCATGGGAGCTAGGGTTAGCCGAGGTGCATCAATCGCTAGTAGAAAATGGTCTACGCCATAAAATTCGCCTGCAAGTCGATGGCGGCTTAAAAACCGGTACCGATGTGATTAAAGCCGCGTTATTGGGCGCCGAAAGCTTTGGTTTTGGTACTGTGCCTATGATCGCCCTAGGTTGTAAATACCTGCGTATTTGCCACTTGAACAACTGTGCGACTGGCGTAGCAACGCAAGATAAA
Organism: Shewanella sp. SM69; assembly: GCF_025653985.1. Classification (NCBI taxonomy): domain Bacteria; kingdom Pseudomonadati; phylum Pseudomonadota; class Gammaproteobacteria; order Alteromonadales; family Shewanellaceae; genus Shewanella; species Shewanella sp. SM69. The sequence goes on along the minus strand of NZ_JAKKRV010000005.1, from coordinate 91,967 downwards.
AACCTGCGCGACAACCATTACCATGGTCTGCCAGAGCGAGTGATGACTTACTTTGAGTTTGTTGCACAGGAAGTTCGTGAATGGATGGCGACCTTAGGGGTGAGCAAGTTTGAAGACCTCGTCGGTCGCAGCGAATGGTTATATGCCCTCGAAGGCCAAACCGCGAAGCAACAAGGGCTCGACTTATCGCCGATTTTGTATCAACCCAAAGTGCCAGCAACCTCGTCACGCACTTGGCAAGAAACCAATCCACCGGCGGATTTAGGGCTGCTTAACCAGCATTTATTAAACGAATGCCAAAGCGCCGTCGATAAGGGCGAGAGTTTCGATGCAGCTTACAGCATCAACAACACAGACCGTTCCGTTGGCGCGACGTTGTCAGGCTATATCGCGAGCACGCTCGGCGTGAAAGGCACCAAAGCGCCGGTCAAACTGAGCTTTAACGGCAGTGCCGGCCAAAGTTTTGGCGTGTGGAACAGCCCAGGCCTTGAGTTAAAACTCTGCGGCGATGCCAACGACTATGTGGGTAAAGGCATGTCTGGCGGCCAAATCGTCATCTACCCGCCAATTGGCAGCCCGTTCCAAAGTGAGCGCAGCGCCATTGTCGGTAACACGTGTCTTTACGGCGCGACGGGCGGCAAGTTCTTCGCCGCAGGTCAAGCGGGCGAGCGTTTTGCAGTCCGTAACTCTGGGGCGATTGCTGTGGTCGAAGGGCTTGGCGATAACGGCTGCGAATACATGACCAGCGGCATTGTGGTTGTCCTTGGTAAAACAGGGGTGAACTTCGGCGCTGGGATGACAGGCGGTTTTGCCTATGTATTCGATCAATTCGGCCGCTTCAATCGCCGTGTGAACACTGAGCTTGTCGATACTCAAAAACTCGAATCACCGATCCATCAACAACATTTAAAAGGTCTGATTGAAGCCCACGTGGCCGAGACGGGCAGCGAACATGCAAAGATGATCTTAAGTGATTTTGGTAACTGGTTAGATTGCTTCGTATTAGTAAAACCTAAAAATATTGCCGTGGCCGATCTGCTCAAATTAGAGAAATCGAGCCCAGAATTAGTTGTAAAAGCGGGGTAATGGCGCATGAGTAACGATTTTCAATTTATTGAAGTGGGTCGTAAAGACCCCGCTAAACACCCTGCAGCTAAACGTGCGACTCAGTTTATTGAGATTTATCAGCCTTTTGCTCAGCCTCAAGTGGCTGAGCAAGCGGACCGCTGTTTAGATTGCGGCAATCCTTATTGTGAGTGGAAATGCCCGCTACACAATTATATTCCTAACTGGCTCAAGCTAGTGGAACAAGGTCGCATCATGGAAGCGGCAGATTTAGTGCATGAGACCAACACTCTGCCCGAAATCTGCGGCCGTGTTTGTCCACAAGACAGACTCTGTGAAGGTGCTTGTACTCTGAACGACGACTTTGGCGCTGTCACTATCGGTAATGTCGAAAAATACATTACCGACACAGCGATCGCCCAAGGCTGGCGCCCCGATATGAGCAAGGTCACGCCACGCCCTGAACGAGTGGCGATTGTCGGTGCGGGTCCTGCAGGTTTAGGCTGCGCGGATATTCTGTCTCGCAACGGTGTTAAAGCTGTGGTCTTTGATAAATATCCACAAATTGGTGGTCTACTCACCTACGGTATTCCGTCTTTTAAACTCGACAAAGCCGTTATGGCGACCCGTCGCAGTGTATTAGAAGGCATGGGCATTGAGTTCAAACTCGGTGTCACTGTCGGTAAGGACATCCCATTTACTAAACTGCTCGAAGAATACGATGCCGTCTTCCTCGGTATGGGCACCTATACCGCAATGAAAGCAGGCCTTGAGGGTGAAGATGCCCAAGGCGTATACCAAGCCCTGCCCTATTTGATTGGTAACACCCATCATTTAATGGGCACTCAGAATGCTGAAACGCCCTACCTGAGCCTTGAAGGTAAGCGTGTGGTGGTATTAGGCGGTGGTGATACTGCGATGGATTGTGTGCGCACAGCCGTCAGACAAGGTGCCAGCAGCGTAGTCTGTGCTTACCGCCGGGACGAGGCCAACATGCCAGGCTCACGTCGTGAAGTGCAAAATGCGCGGGAGGAAGGCGTTAACTTCCTGTTTAACCGTCAACCTGTGGCGATTAAAACCCAAGATGGCAAAGTGATCGGCATTGAATGCGTTGAAACCGCCATGGGAAAGGCCGATGCAAGCGGTCGTCAACGCGCCGAAGCGATTGCCGGTAGCGAACAGTTGCTCGAAGCCGATGCGATTATTATTGCCTTTGGTTTCCAACCTAGCCCAGCACCTTGGTTTGCCGAACACGGTATCGAGCTCGATCAATGGGGCCGAGTCAAAGCGAGTAAGTTAGATGAAAACCCATTCCAAACCACAAACCCGAAAGTGTTTGCCGGTGGTGATATGGTGCGTGGTTCTGACTTAGTCGTGACAGCCATTGCCGAAGGTCGCGATGCCGCCCAAGGTATTCTTAACTACTTAGACTAAGCGCTAAGCTTAAACGCCAATGTGTTTGTTTTATCGGTAAAAAACATTTTACCCTTGTCATTTTAACAAGCACTCTAATGGCTGGACTCGTGCAAACGAGTTCAGTCATTGGCTTGTGGCTTATCGCAATCGGTTGATGGATAAAATAGATAGATAAAGCGCGCATCTTAGGGGCGCACTTTTCCGTTAACCCTCCCGCGTTTTACCCCGCGATTATCAAGCAATCCCAATCTCGCCATAACGACTGCATAAAACTGTGTGGTATATTAGCCAGCATTACCGTGTCCCACTCTTTAAGTGTTGAATCAAAAAGGTCTCCCATGAAAATTGGAATTATTGGCGCAATGGAGCCAGAAGTCGCTCACCTGATCGCCGCCATGACAAATGCGACATCGCAAACCATTGCTGGTATTGAATTTATTGCTGGTACTCTCGCGGGTAAAGACGTAGTCGTGACTCGCTCAGGCATAGGTAAAGTCGCCGCAAGTATTGCGACCACGCTACTCATCGAAAAATATGCGCCGGATGCGGTGATCAATACTGGTTCTGCCGGTGGTTTTGTGGATTCGCTAGCCATTGGCGATATCGTGATTTCTTCTGAAGTGCGTCACCATGATGTGGATGTTACCGCCTTTGGTTATGAAATTGGCCAAATGGCACAGCAACCTGCTGCGTTTATTCCTGCCGCACATTTAGTTGAAGCCGCCAACAAAGCGATTGCTCAACTGGGTGAAGTCAAAGCGATTGAAGGTTTGATTTGTACTGGCGACAGCTTTATTTGCGATCCTGTTCGCACCCAAGCCATGCTCAAAAACTTCCCGACTATGGCCGCCTGTGAGATGGAAGGCGCGGCAATCGCTCAAGTTTGTCATCAGTTTGGAGTGCCATTTGTGGTGATCCGCTCTTTATCGGATAACGCCAACAATGACTCGCCAGTGGATTTCGACTCTTATATTGTCAAAGCGGGTTATCACTCGGCTCTGATGGTGATGTTGCTGCTTGAGCAACTGAATCCTAGCACAGTAAAATAATCACTTAAGTGGAAAGTACCGAATGCACACCTCTTTTTATCAACAACTTGTCGAGATAGATGGCGCTTTGTTTGAAGGCTTTTTGGTACTTTTTTTTGCTTTGTTATTGGCGCGGTTAGCGCCATTACCACGGGAAATGCAGCCGCTTATTTGGTTTAGCCATTTAGCCAAGCAACTCGCTGCCAAAGTGAATCGCCCAGAACGCTCTCCAAGCCAACAAGCCACAGCAGGCTTTTTAGCTATGATGTTGTTACTGTTTCCGTTTTGGGCCATTATCACCTTTTTGCTCGAACTGGCCGCCTTTCCATGGTTTTTCGAATTTTTGGTGCTTTATCTATGCTTAACCGATGCAGGGTTTAGCCAAGTCGCCGATGAAATCGCTAAAGCCTTAAAACGTGGAGACAATGCCAGCGCAAAAAAGCTTTTACAGCCTTGGGTAGTGCGCGATACCGATAGTTTGTCGGAAATCGGCCTAGCCAAAGCCACCATAGAAAAACTCGCCACAGCGCCTATTTACGGCACAGCATCGACCATTTTCTTTTTCGCTATTGCTGGAGCACCGCTAGTGCTAGCTGTGCGAATGCTCAAACAACTCGAATTGAGCTGGCCGCCCATTCAACCAAAGTATCAACATTTCTGCAGTACTGTGAATGGTGTATCCATTATCTTGCTGGCGATTCCGGCTTGGTTGTGGAGCCTGTCGCTCGCCATTCAAGGCGGGCCTAAGGCGTTTGCAAAACTTTTTAGAGCCCCTAAAAATCATCACGCTATTCGAGGTTATGTTCTCAGTGTGAATCTCGTGGCCAGTATTTTGAGAATCGAGCTCGGTGGACCACAGAAGTTTGCTGGCGTGCGTATCAATGTGGATAAATTGTGCTACGGTCCGCAGCCAACCAGTGATGACATCACGCCTGCAATTAAGCTGACCTCACGTGCCTGTACTATCTGGTTTAGCTTTATCATTATACTGCCCTTGTTATGGGCAAGTTTACGTTGGTTACAAAGCCTGTGATATGATGCCGCATTATCTCAACGTGAAGTTAAAGGCTGACCATCTTGCTCGAAAACATGCATGTTTCATTAACAACACCTGCGTTGTTATTTCCTGCTATCTCATTGTTATTATTAGCTTATACCAATCGTTTTTTTGCCTTAGCCGCATTAATCCGAAATTTAAGCAATGGTGAAAAACCCGTACATAAAGATCAAATTAAGAACCTGAGCCAGCGTATTACTATCATTCGTCGAATGCAGGAAGCAGGCGTGTCAAGCTTTGCCCTATGCGTACTGTGTATGATTTTTATCTATATAGGCTTTAATAAAACCGGCTCAGTGATTTTTGGCGCTAGCCTACTGCTCTTGCTCTATTCACTGATTTTATCTGTGATTGAAATCCGCATCTCTGTTGACGCATTAAATATCCATATCAAAGAGATGAGTAAATGAGCCAGTGGATCTACTTTTTTGATTTATGGGGTACCGCTGTATTTGCATTATCCGGCGCACTTGCCGCTGGACGCCATAGAATGGACCCCTTTGGCGTTATCGTGCTCGCCTCGGTTACCGCTGTCGGTGGTGGCAGTATTCGTGATGCCTTAATTGGTGCAACGCCAGTGTTCTGGATCCGCGACCCGAATTACATCATAGTGATCCTCGCGACCGTGCTCGTCTGTTTGCTATTAGTCCGTCGCCCTCGTAAGGTACCAGAGTATATTTTACCCGTCGCAGATGCCTTTGGATTGGCCCTCTTTACCGTGATAGGTGCTGAAAAGGCCCTCAATATGGGCTTGAGTGGGATGATTGCCGTGGTAATGGGCTTGATCACTGGCGTGGGAGGAGGCATTATTCGAGACTTACTGTGTAGACAAGTTCCTATGGTCTTACGCACAGAAGTCTATGCCACAGCTTCGATCATAGGTGGTATCGGCTATACCGTGAGCTTAGCCTACGGTATGGGCGAAAAAATGGCGCTGTTTCTGGCGATGGCCAGTGCCCTGTTAATCCGCTTAAGTGCCATCAAGTGGCATCTTTCATTACCGGCCTTTGATCTCAAGACCAAGAGGGAATAGTTTGCGAATATTGTGTTTTATTTTGTGCCTCATTTTTGTTCCAGCCCTCAATCCTGCAGCGGCGCAAGCCAACTCAGGTGAAATGCCACAAGAACAGCAGTTAGCCGTAAAATATATGAATGCGCTAACTGAACACGACTATAAGACACTGCGAAAATTCTATAACCGCGAAAGCGTCTTCTTCGACAAAACCGCCAACCGTAAATACACTGGCGGCCGCTTCATCATCGACTTCCTTGAGCGCGCCCACGAGGGCGTGCTCGAGTACAACTTCAACATAGAACATATGTATAACGCAGGCTCTTTAGTAGTGATGATAGGTAACTATCATTTCAAGGGTCCAGGTGAACAATTTGGCAAACCGGGGAAAATCATCGATGTTGCGATACCTGGTGTGACAAGCCTTAAGATCGACATGCTCAATCGCAGAGTAACGGAACATGTCGACCTAATCGATTACCAGACCATGTCAGACCAATTAGCGATGCAGTAGTCACAAAATTTACCCGTCTTTGAAACTTGATCCCTAAAAACGAGTCGAAACTAACAATGAGTCAATACCACTGCGTATTTTACCTTTGAAAAATTGACTGAGCCGTTTCGTTTCAATGAGGTTTGTATGAAGTTTTTTGGATTGATTGCCCTACTCGCCCTTAATGGCTTAATACTGGCCCCCAAAGCACAGGCTCTACAGCCCATTATCGTTTCCTACGCCGTCCAGCCAGTAAGCCATTTTAATCAACAACTACGTACCGCTCAGGCGCAACATCAGCCTTGGTCGGAAGATCCCAATAAAATCAGCAGCCAATATGCAGGCAACAAATTTACTTTAGTGCGAACTCAAACCAATAAAGATGGCATTTTGACCTATCAAGTGAGCGAACTTTCCAAGCAGCATCCACAGATGCTGTTGATTATCTCACTGAAACAAAACGCTAAACTTTGGCAGGTAAGTTCGGCCCAATTGGCATGGAAATGCAGTGGCGGGCAACACTTTGGCACCGACAGATGTAATATCGGCGAGCATGAGGCCAATACAGCGCCTTAATCTTGTTTTGTGAAAAGATTCAAAAACAAAGAGCGCCCTAAGGCGCTCTTTTTGTTCGTTTAAACTTACTGTAGCGTAAACCTAACTAAACCAACGTCACTATACCAAAGTCACTTTGGCAAACTTACGTTTACCGACTTGGAATACAGCAACAGTACCCGCGAACAAAGTCATACGGCTATCTTCTAGCTTTTCGCCGTCCATCTTCACCGCGCCTTGCTTGATCATCCGCATCGCTTCTGAAGTCGATGACACTAAGTCAGCGTCTTTCAACAGATTGGCAATCGCAATACCTTCACCCGCAGCTAACTCAATTTCTTCGATATCATCGGGGATCATGCCCTTAGAACGATCGACAAAGGCTTGATGCGCACTTTCGGCAGACGCTGCATCGTGGAAACGTGTGATAATTTCCTTAGCTAAGGCGATTTTAATGTCACGTGGGTTAGACCCATTCGCCACATCTTGCTTAAACTGTTCAATTTCAGCCAGTGGGCGGAATGACAGTAGTTCAAAGTAGCGCCACATCAAGTCATCCGAAATTGACATCAGCTTGCCAAACATTTCGTTGGCAGGTTCGCTCACGCCAATATAGTTATGCGCCGATTTAGACATTTTCTTCACGCCGTCTAAACCTTCGAGCAGCGGCATCATGATCACAGCTTGTGGCTTTTGGCCTTCAGCTTTTTGCAGTTCACGGCCCATTAACAGGTTGAACTTTTGATCTGTACCACCCAGCTCAACATCGGCCTGTAGCGCAACTGAGTCATAGCCCTGAAGTAAAGGATACATAAACTCATGAATCGCAATCGACTGACCCGAGGCATAACGCTTCTTAAAGTCATCGCGCTCCATCATACGAGCCACAGTTTGCTTAGACGCGAGACGGATCATACCAGCGGCGCCCAATGGCTCTAACCAGCTTGAGTTGAATTCGATACGAGTCTTAGCAGGATCGAGGATCTTGTAAACCTGTTCTTTATAGGTTTCCGCGTTCGCTAAAACTTGTTCACGGGTGAGCGGCGGACGTGTGCTATTTTTACCACTTGGGTCCCCCACCATACCAGTAAAGTCACCAATCAAAAAAATGACTTCATGACCTAACTCTTGGAATAATCTTAATTTATTTAAGATTACTGTGTGTCCAAGATGGATATCCGGAGCGGTAGGGTCAGCGCCTAACTTAATACGGAGTGGACGTCCTTCTTTGAGTTTTTCCAGCAGATCCGCTTCGAGTAAAATCTCATCGGTACCACGTCTAATTTCTGCTAATACTTGGTCTAAATCAGCCATCTCGGCAGGGACTCCTAAGGCCATGATCATAAAATGAAGAGACTTATGTTACTTGTTAGCCACCACAATTGAAAGTGTGTACACTAACGGGATTATTTAAGTCTCTGGTTATTGGTATCGGCGTCAATGGGAAAGGTTATAACGTTATTTAAATTGTTGCCTAAAAAGCATCAAATTCTCCTTAGCATTCTTTCAGTTATCACAATGATAACCATGCTTCTACCTTCTGAAGAAGCGCAAGCTTCAAGACAAACCACTAGCATTGATGACCAAGCTCAAATCAACACCCGTTATGATGTGCCCTTAGCTTTTCGCTCGCCTGAACGCCCTGAGTTGCCAGAAGGTCAAACAGATAATGCTCCGACAACGGCTGAACCGTTATCCTCACCCGATGCGCTCGCTACAGCTGGAGTCAATAATCAAGCCGCAGGATCCCACGAAAGCGCTCTACACAGAGATGTCGAACATTTTAACGTCAAAAATGGTGATACTTTAGCCGCGGTATTTGACCGCGCTGGCTTAACCAGCAAAGACGTTTATGAAATCACCCAGTTGCCTTTAGCCAAGCAAAATTTACTTAAGATAATGCCGGGCGAAGAAATTGTGATTTCAAAGGATGCAAACGGTAATTTGACTGAAGTACGTTATCGGGTCGATGCTATTTCCACGCTAGTCATCACTAAAAGCCAAGAGCAATACAACGAAAAAATCTCCGAAAAGGATGTGGAAATCCGCAACCATTTCACCAGTGCCAAAATTAAGAGCAATTTCTGGAATGCCGCCGTGGATGCAGGCATGTCTGCTAACCAGATATTACAATTATCGACCGTATTCGGCTGGGATATCGACTTTGCCTTAGACTTACGCGAAGGCGACAGCTTCGCCATTATTTACGAGCAAGAATATGCCGATGGTGAATTTTTGCGTAATGGCAATATCTTAGCTGCAGAATTTGTTAACCAAGATGAGCGCTATACTGCCATTCGCTATACCGACGGTAACTATTATTCCGAAAATGGCACTAGCATGCGTAAAGCCTTCCTGCGCTCACCGGTCGATTTTAAGTATGTCAGCTCCAACTTTAACCCAAGACGTTTGCACCCAGTGACAGGCCAAGTCAAAGCCCATCGCGGTGTAGACTATGTCGCAGCCATTGGCACGCCCATTAAAGCTGCGGGTAGTGGACGCGTTATTGAGTCTGGTTATAATCAATTCAACGGTAACTATGTGTTTATTAAACATAACGATACCTATACCACCAAATATCTACACCTCACAAAACGTAATGTCAGCAAAGGCGCCAACGTTAAGCAAGGACAAATTATTGGTACTTTAGGTAAAACAGGCCGTGTCACAGGGGCTCATTTACATTACGAATTTATCGTCAATGGCGTACACCGCAACCCGAGAACGATTACGCTACCGAAATCCGAATCAATTGCGAGAAAAGAAAAAAATCAATTCGATGCACTTAGCAAGCAATTGATGACTACACTTTCGCAAAACAAGCAAACGCAATTGGCAATGCAATAACGACGGATGGATTCCTCCCAATGAAAAACGCTTATTATATTGGACTTATGTCAGGCACCAGCATGGACGGTGTCGATGCAGTATTGGTCGACTTTTCAGGCGCGCAGCCGCAGCTTATCGCCAGCCATACCGAAGCTATTCCGAGCCATTTGCTCAAAGGTTTACAGCGCCTGTGCTTACCCAGCTCAGATGAAATTAACCGCCTCGGCCGTTTAGATCGTAATGTGGGTCAGCTGTTTGCCTTAGCCGTCAATAATCTGATGGCTAAATGTGCTATTGCGAAAGAAGATGTCATCGCCATTGGTAGCCATGGTCAAACTGTGCGCCATATGCCAAACCTCGAAGTGGGTTTTACCTTACAAATTGGCGATCCTAATACTATTGCGACCGAAACAGGCATAGATGTCATTGCCGATTTTCGTCGCAAAGATATTGCTCTTGGTGGGCAAGGCGCGCCCTTAGTACCCGCATTCCACCAGCAAACCTTTGCCCAAGTCGGTAAAAAACGTGTCATCCTCAATATTGGTGGTATTGCCAATATCACCTATCTGCCGGGCAATAGCGAAGAAGTCTTAGGCTTTGATACAGGGCCAGGCAACACCTTAATTGATGCCTGGATGCAACAGGTTAAAAGTGAACCCTTCGATAAAAATGGCGAATGGGCTGCATCCGGAAAAACAGATCAAAGCTTATTAACTCAGTTGCTTTCGCATCCGTATTTTTCCCTTGCTTACCCTAAAAGCACTGGTCGCGAACTGTTTAACCAAGCTTGGTTAGAGCAGCAATTATCGCCCTTTAATCATTTAGATGAAGAAGATATTCAATCAACTTTATTGGATTTAACCTGCCACAGCATAACCCAAGACATTATTAAACTATCCAATGAAGGGGAATTATTCGTCTGTGGTGGTGGCGCATTTAATGGTCAACTGATGCAGCGTCTTGCAGCCTTATTACCAGGTTATAAGCTGGATACTACCTCGGCCCTTGGCGTCGATCCTAAGTGGGCAGAAGGCATCGCCTTTGCCTGGCTCGCCATGCGCAATCACTTAGGTTTACCCGCTAATCTCCCTGCAGTAACAGGCGCCTCCCGCGAAGCCGTACTCGGCGGACGATTTAGCGCTAAGTAATTAGCCTTCGCAAAATACTAAAGCGATAACCTAAACAAGAGCTTCTACATGAAGCTCTTGTTGTCTTTAAAAGACAAACTAATCTTTTCCCCTCTTCCTGCCTAAATTTATCAAGAAAATCAGCAGCTATTTTAAAGCCATCTATTCTTAATTACTGAAGCATTTAGTGACAGAAACATGAGTAAAAAAGTTTCGTCACTGAAGCTTAATAAAGTCTCACTATAGTAAAAACGGATACAGGATATTGCTATAAACAGCTCAAACACTTAGGAATAGCCTCATAGGTGTTCAATAAGAAACTGGTTTTAAGGGAACTCATGTCTACAGCGCGATTTTGCTCACTCAGACAAGATCCGCTAATAGGCAGGTAAATTAGGAATAAAGACGCACTGATTAACAAACAAGCGTCTTTAAAAGAATAGGAAATCAAACAATGAACATGTCACAAAAAATGGCGGCAGAATTTCTCGGCACCTTGTGGTTAGTCCTTGGAGGCTGTGGTAGTGCAGTACTTGCCGCTGCATTTCCCGAGGTGGGCATAGGCTTACTCGGCGTCGCTTTAGCTTTTGGATTAACCGTATTAACCATGGCCTTTGCGATTGGCCATATTTCAGGTTGTCATCTCAACCCTGCAGTGTCATTCGGCCTTTGGGCTGGGGGACGTTTTCCGGCAGCAGAATTATTGCCCTATATCGTAGCCCAAGTCGCGGGTGGAATTGTTGGCGCTGGCATCTTGTATCTCATCGCTTCAGGACAAGAGGGATTTTCACTCGCGGGCGGATTTGCCTCTAACGGTTTTGGGGAGCACTCACCGGGTGGCTATAGCATGCTGTCGGTGATGATTTGTGAAATCGTTATGACACTGTTCTTCTTGATTATTATTTTAGGCGCCACCGATGAGCGAGCGCCTAAGGGATTTGCCCCAATTGCCATAGGGTTAGGTTTAACCTTAATTCACCTTATTAGTATTCCTGTGTCCAATACTTCGGTGAACCCAGCGCGTAGCACAGGCCCTGCACTGTTTGTCGGTGACTGGGCGGTATCACAACTCTGGTTGTTCTGGGTAGCACCGATTGTCGGCGCTATTTTGGCGGGCTTTATCTATCGCTACTTCCGCGCGGCAGAATAAAAGCCGAAGATCTAACACAACAGCGCTCTCTTGGCGCTGTTGTTCTTTTTCTAATCCCGCTCTAATGTTACCATTTAGCCAACTGGCGAATTTTGCTGTGCCCTAGGTTTTTACATTAGAGACACAACAGGCTTCGCCCTATCCAAGCAAAAGAGATATTTTTCATGAGCAAGACTGTTAAAAACCTCGCTGAGACAGCAGCAATGACGCCAGAAGCCCGTTACGATTACCTCGTTGAACAAGTTAAAGAACACAAAATACTTTGGACATTACAAGACCAAGACGGTTGCGTGATGTTAACCACTGAAGAAGAAGATTGCATCCCAATGTGGCCAACCGAAGAAGCCGCTGATTCTTGGGCTGTGGATGAATGGAGTGATTGCCAAACGTTAGCGATTCCACTCGATGAATTTCACGAAAGATGGGTGCCAGGCATGGAAGATGACGACCTCTTTGTCGCCGTATTCCCTGTATTAGATGATTTAGGTGTGGTAATCCCGCCTTATGAGTTAGATCAAAGATTAGCGCCTAAGCAAAGCCACTAATCACTATCGCTAAACGAGAATGCCTATGAGCGAGCAAAAATCGGCGATACCGACACCAGAGGCAAGTACAGCCCTGAGTCAGCACTTTCCGAAACGACTCATTGCCCTATTGCTAGTGTATGTTGTTGCGTCAGTGAGTGGCTTAATCGCTAAGCAAGGGGTGTTATTTTGTCTGCTAACCCTCCTGATGGTGATTGCCATTATCGGTCGGCAAAAAGCAGGGCTTATCATGCTGCGCGGCTACACAGTCGTGCAGCTTGGATTGATTAGCATGCTGCCAGTGATCATGTACGATCCGGGCAACTTAGTGGTAGGTCCAACGACAGTGTACTTAGGTGAATGGCAGGGAAAACTGCCTGACTATGTGATTTTTATCGCTTTGATCGTCTTGTCATTACTGCAAGTTTGGATAGCATTTGATAAAAAGGTAAAGGCATGGTTTAAACCTAAGCTTAACCTGAACATCATGAGCTAAGCTCTTGTAGAAAATAAATTTAGCCCAACAAAAAGCCGTCATTGCGACGGCTTTTTTGATCTCACTCCACACCTAAAAAGATGCAAAGTTAGTCATCATTAAACAGAAAAACTTTTTACACAGAGAAACTGGCACCACAACCACAGGTTGTGGTTGCGTTAGGGTTTTTCACGAAGAAGCGAGAACCTTCCAGTCCTGAAGTGTAATCCACTTCACCACCGACTAAATATTGTAGGCTCATAGGATCAACAACCAAGAGAACGCCTTGTTTTTCTATCGTAAAATCGCCGTCATTGACCTTTTCATCAAAGGTAAAGCCGTACTGAAATCCAGAACAACCACCACCAGTCACATAGACTCGTAGCTTAAGCGCAGGATTTTGCTCTTCTTCCAGCAAACCTTTCACCTTAGCGGCTGCCGCATCGGTAAATTGGATTGGCATTGCTGTATCAGCTTGATCAGTCATTACTACCTCTTACATCAGTTTTCTGGGGCAAATTATCCTTTACCTGACTGTTTTGTTCAAGTATTACCCGTGGTTCTTTTTCACCCTGTAATAACTCAGGGGCACTATAGACATGTTCGGTCTGCGAATTCTTAGTCCAGCGGCTCGAAGGCACCAGCACTTTGACTTTCACTTGTTGTAAATTAAAGCCAGCAGGAACAGTGACCTTGGTATCTATGACTTGAAAATAGCGAAAATCAAATTCCAACTTAGAACCCGTGAGTTTGTTCACACTCAAGCTAACAGATTTGCCATCTTGCACACCAATGAGCGTCAATTCTGTTCGACCTTGAATAGCTTGCTTACGCTTTTGCAACTGAGTCAACACCAACTTGAGATGATATTCATCGGCCAAAGCGCCCGGCGTCATTTCAAGTCCGTGAATAGCGACACCTTCAGCATTATCATCCGGTGTCATAATGCTGCGGTAAAATGCCAGCTCATGTTCCAATTCTTTTTGCTTTTTCATTTGCTGGCCAAACATTTCTTGCATTTGGGTATTAGCCTCGCGCTCGACGGACAGCTCTAAATTTCGGGTTGCAAGTAGTTGGGTCTGTGCCTCTAACTCAGCGGTCAAGCGTTGAGTCTTGCTGCTGATATGCTTAACAACAGGCTCATCGCTACTTAATAGCAGAAAACTTATCCAAGCCCCAAAAAGAATAGAAACTAACACTAAAAGCGATAAATACACTGAAGATGGACGATACTTGTGCTCCATCACTTGCAGCCGATCTAGCCAACGATGATAATTTGGCATTAGGTAACAGCCCCTTATATAAAATACAATCAACTCAAGAACAAGTTCGATACAATACAACTCAGGCCAATGTAGTGCAATTAACGATAAATAAAGTCGCTATCCAACATGCCATAGTCACAGCCAAAAAGTATTTAACCAATGAGCTACGTGACCATTTATCTCAAGCCCGCATCAGTGCACAGCTGTGCATACTGGCACTGTTATTTGCTATTTTTGCATCCTGTGTGATCTTACTGTTTCGACTCTTGCTCGTTTGGGCTAATCATTACACCCAAATACAGGCGCTGGATTTTACGGGGAACGTCGCCGACTGGCGAGCCCTGTTACCCCTTTTAGGCGCAATATTAATTTGGATAGTGGCGAAGTTGGGCTCCAAACGCTACAAACGTATGGGAATAGCCTATGTGTTACATAGAGTTAAACTGCATTATGGTAAAATTCCCCTACAATCCGCCGCTGGGCAATTTTTTCAAGCACTCTTTGCCCTAGGCACAAATTTCTCCGTCGGTCGTGAAGGTCCAGCCATTCATCTGGGTGCTGTCAGCGCCAGTTTTCTCGCTGAAAAATTCAATCTTCCCGATAATAGCGTACGCATCATGTGTGCCAGTGGCATTGCCGCAGGGATTGCCGCCACTTTTAACGCGCCCTTGGCGGCGGTGATTTTTGTACTCGAAGTGATAGTACGTGAATATAAAATCCATTACTTCTTCCCGATTATGCTCTCCGCAATTTGTGGCGCGGTTTCAAGCCAATTAGTGTTTGGTAATGTGCACGAATTTGACCGTATTCAAGTGATCCACATTCCCTTAGATCACTACCCTATTCTCGCCATCGGCGGCGTAGTATTAGGCTGCGCTGCGGCGCTGTTTAATTACTCACTCTTAAAAGTTACCGCGACGGGGCAAAACTGGCCACTGATTTACCGACTATTACTGGCGGGCAGCGTCACCACCTTAATAGGTCTAGTATTGCCACAAGCCCTTGGCACAGGCGATCTCGCTATTGGCGAAGCCATTAGCCAACATCCAAGCCTGTTGCTGTTAATCGCCCTATTATTTGCCAAAATCATTGCCACTATTGCGGCGATTGGCTTAGGTATTCCCGGCGGTTTAATTGGTCCACTTTATGGTATCGGCGCGCTGCTCGGGGCGATTTTGGCGCTGATCAGCGCTATCTTATTCCCGTCCATCGCCCCTTATGTAGGGCTTTACACTGTGATCGGCATGACAGCCATGATGGGCGTGTGTTTAAGCGCGCCGCTGGCCGCCTTAGTCGCCCTGTTAGAAATGACTAATGACGCCAGCATTATTTTACCGGCAATGTTTGTAACAATTCCGGCTTTTTTAATTGCTTATCAGGGTTTTAAGACCGACTCCATTTTCTTTAAGCAATTAGAAATTATGGGACTAGGCTATAAGGTCGCCCCCGTGAATTTAGCACTGCAGAAAAAAGGCGTGCGAGCCTTAATGGATAAACGCTTTGTTATCGTCAATAACAACGATGAATTGTTACTCGAAGTGCTAAAACGCGCCGAAGGTCGCCCTGTGCTAGTCCGCAATGCCGATGGCATTATCGAAATGCTTAGTCTTGAAATGCAATCCTATGATGACAGTACCACGCTATCACGCCATCCCATGCAAGGGCTAAGCGACAGCACCACCCTCAATGAAGTCTATTCACTATTGTCGCCCAAACGCTGCGGTGAGGTGTTTATCTATCAAGATACACCAGACAATGTGGTTGGGGTGATCAGTTGGTCGAACCTACAACATGAGATTCGTTCAGGCCAAGCCTAATATCGCTTCAAAATCTAGCCGCTATTCAATACCTAATTTTGATTCAAACCTGAGGCGGCAGATTAAAAGCTTTGGGCTTCATCGCAAAAATCTAACACAGTGGCA
Organism: Shewanella sp. SM69; assembly: GCF_025653985.1. Lineage (NCBI taxonomy): Bacteria > Pseudomonadati > Pseudomonadota > Gammaproteobacteria > Alteromonadales > Shewanellaceae > Shewanella > Shewanella sp. SM69. The sequence continues at coordinate 76,049 of NZ_JAKKRV010000005.1, read as the reverse complement.
ATGTGGCTATTTCGTTGCCCCAGTGCTTCTGCTACAATCGCGCCTCAGCCACCCTACATAACATCAGGGCAGATAAGCGCGATACCGCTGCTTAAAATGCCCCCTAGCAAATTGGAAAACAGGCTGATGAATCAGTTCGAAGGATCCCATATCCTCTCCGTAAACCAGTTAGATCTTGACTCAATCCAAACTATTTTTAATGTCGCTAGCCGCATGATGCCCTATGCACTTCGAGAGAAGCGCAATAATGTGCTCGATGGCGCCATTTTAGGTAACCTGTTTTTCGAACCGAGTACCCGTACCCGCGTGAGTTTTGGTTGTGCCTTTAACTTGCTCGGCGGCCATGTACGTGAAACCACAGGCATGGCTTCATCGTCTTTATCTAAAGGTGAATCCCTGTACGATACGGCGCGGGTGTTATCCACCTATTCTGATGTCATTGCCATGCGCCATCCAGACTCTTACTCGGTCAAAGAGTTTGCTGAAGGCAGCCGCGTCCCAGTGATCAACGGCGGCGATGGTTCGAACGAGCATCCGACCCAAGCTTTGCTCGACTTATACACTATCCAAAAAGAACTCAAGTGTGCTGGCCGCGGTATCGATGGCATGCACATCGCTATGGTCGGCGACTTAAAATTTGGCCGTACTGTGCATTCACTGTCGCGCTTACTCTGCATGTATAAGAACATCAGTTTCACACTGATTTCACCCGCTGAATTAGCGATGCCTGATTATGTGATCTCCGACATTGAAAATGCTGGCCATAGCATCAAAATAACCGACCAACTTGAAGGCCATTTAGATCAAGCAGATATTTTGTATCTCACTCGCATTCAAGAAGAACGCTTCCCTTCACAGGAAGAAGCAAATAAGTATCGCGGCAAGTTCCGCTTAAATCGCAGTATTTACACTCAGCATTGCAAATCTAACACTGTCATTATGCATCCGCTTCCAAGGGATTCACGTGCGCAAGCAAATGAGTTAGATAATGATTTAAATAGCCATCCCAATCTTGCTATCTTCAGACAGGCGGATAATGGGCTGTTAATTCGCATGGCTTTGTTTGCATTGACACTCGGCGTTGATAATCAACTCGAAAAATATGAGTGTCCGGTTAATTGGTATTCACGTAAAGCCGATCGCTAGTTGGCTACAGACTTTAAGGACTAAACATGACCCGTTCCGAAGCGCTATTTGAACAGGCTAAAAAAACCATCCCCGGCGGCGTTAACTCTCCGGTTCGTGCATTTAATGGTGTAGGCGGTTCGCCCCTGTTTATTGAAAAAGCTAACGGCGCTTATATTTACGATGCCGATGGTAAAGCTTATATCGACTATGTCGGTTCTTGGGGCCCGATGATCCTCGGCCACAACCATCCTAAAATCCGTGCAGCTGTATTAGCAGCGGTAGAAAATGGCTTATCTTTTGGTGCGCCAACTGAGCTTGAAGTGCAAATGGCCGAAAAAGTCATCTCTATGGTGCCTTCTATCGAGCAAGTACGCATGGTGAGTTCAGGTACAGAAGCCACTATGAGTGCTATCCGTTTAGCACGCGGTTTTACCAATCGTGACAAGATCTTAAAATTTGAAGGCTGCTACCACGGCCACGCAGATTGCCTGTTAGTGAAAGCCGGTTCTGGCGCGTTAACGTTAGGTCAACCTAGCTCACCCGGTATTCCTGAAGATTTTGCCAAGCACACCTTAACCGCTGTGTATAACGATTTAGATTCAGTTAGAACCCTGTTCGAACAGTATCCAACTGAGATTTCTTGCATCATCATAGAGCCAGTTGCTGGCAACATGAACTGCATTCCACCTGTCCCAGGTTTCCTTCAAGGCCTGCGTGATATGTGTGATGAATTTGGCGCGCTGTTGATTATCGATGAAGTGATGACAGGTTTTCGCGTATCACTAAGTGGCGCTCAAGGTTACTACGGCGTCACACCAGACTTAACCACACTAGGTAAAGTGATTGGTGGCGGTATGCCAGTGGGGGCTTTCGGTGGCCGTAAAGATGTGATGCAATTTATCGCCCCTACGGGTCCGGTTTACCAAGCGGGTACGTTATCGGGTAACCCCATTGCAATGTCAGCGGGTCTGGCACAAATGGAAGCCCTGTGTGAAGAAGGTCTATACGAAGCACTGAGCGCGAAAACCAAACGTATTGCAGAAGGCTTTAAAGCGGCTGCGGATAAGCACGGTATTCCAATGGCAATCAACTATGTTGGTGGTATGTTCGGTTTCTTCTTCACGGAACAACCCAAGATCACTCGTTTCGATCAAGTGACCCAATGCAATATCGAACAGTTCCGTATTTTCTACCACGGCATGCTAGATGAAGGTGTTTACTTAGCGCCAAGTGCCTATGAAGCTGGCTTCCTGTCAATGGCCCATGGCGAAGAAGAGATGCGCTTAACCTTAGAAGCGGCAGATCGTGTATTGGCTAGCATGAAAGCGGCAAGCTAAGCCTAAACTTTAGTATTTAAGCCGTTTAAAAATAACAAAGGGACGCCAATGCGTCCCTTTGCTTTTATTCGATTTAGTTAGCTTTGTGTCGCTTTAATAACGATCAGACTTTTTAGAACCTAAAGCCGATTTAAATATTATCCCAGCCACCATGAATTGTAAGGTAAAGTGGATATGCTCAATAACGTGCTAAGGCCAACCCATCACGCCCAGCGCAATAAGTTGCTTACCACAATACGTTAACCAAACGAGTGAGCCTAAAAGCAAAAGACTCCAGATAACAAATGTCATTTTCCTCTACTCCAAAACACAATATCCAGTATTGATACCCAAACAAGCTCAAGACGCAGAATTCCGCAGGACTGAGTGCTAAGAGCACTCTACTTCCGAGTGGCACTCATTCAAAAGACAAGCATTAAAAATGCCTGCCTACATAGGCATGACAATTCAGGAATATCGACCTGAATAAAAATTAATTGAAGAATATGCAAACTAACTGCTTAGACTTTAATCGTAGATCTCACTTTTAACGCGGTAATCAAATCAAACAATACAGTTAATAACGCTGCAATAATCACAATAACCAATATATAAAACTAATTAGCAACCCAAAAGCATGAGATGGACATCACAAAGAAGCATTAAATTGAGTTACAGCTAACAGTTGCGTTCTCTAGCCCATTATGTTCTGATCCGCACGCGCTAACACGGCTAGCTTAATTTAGCCTTGATATGCCCAATCTTTAGGTTGACTCAAGTCGCCCTACGACATCAAAACAGCAGTTGGAATTGCAGTTATGTTAAATACCTTTCTCATCTTACTGGCCGTGCTCGCATTGCTCAGTATTATTTTCGAAGAAGTGACCCACCTTAATAAAGCAAAAACCACCTTATTCTTTGGTTGTATCTCTTGGGTAGCGCTGTTTATGGCTGCAGGGGAACCGGCTAATGAGAAAATCGTTGCCCATCAGCTCAATGAAAATTTGCTCGAGATTGCCACACTTTGGCTCTTTCTGATGTCGACCATGACCTTCGTAGCATATTTGAATGCTAAGGGTATGATCCAAATCATGGTGCAAAAGCTGTTTCCGCAGAAAGTATCAGTGCGTATGTTAATGATCCAAGTCGCCCTATTTGCACTCGTGCTCTCAGCATTTTGTGATAACGTCACCGCGACTTTAGTGTCTTTAGGTTTATTAACCACCTTTAAACTCGACAAGCAAATGCGCCGTAGAATGGCAGTGTTGATTATATTCGCGGTGAACTCAGGCGGTGTAGCCCTGATCACTGGCGATGTGACGACACTGATGATCTTCTTAGCTGGACATGTGCATATGTCTGAACTGCTGATGTTATTTATCCCATCGGCCGTGAGCGTGATTTTACTGGCAACTCTGTTCTCACTCAAAGCCGAAGGTGTTGTGAGCACGACGCCAATCAAACATACTTATCAAACCGTTGATGTATTGATTGCCCTCGTCTTCTTCTGCACCATTTTAATGACCATGCTACTCAACATATTGTTTGGTATCCCGCCAGTGTTAACCTTCTTAACGGGTCTATCAATTATGTTCCTGATTGGCCATACCACGCGCAGTGATAAAGAAGAAATCAAGATCCTAGAGTATATTCGCCAAGTTGAATACGACACCCTGTTGTTCTTCTTAGGTATTTTACTGCTCGTTGGTATGCTTAAAGAAATTGGCACCTTAGACATGTTGACTGAAGCTTATACTCAGTTTAATCCAAACATCTCTAACTTCGTCACTGGTATGGGCTCAGCCTTAATTGATAACGTACCGCTAACGGCGGCATTGTTAAAAGCCAATCCAGTACTGAGTACTCCTGAATGGCTTGGCTTGACTTACAGCGTCGGAGTCGGTGGTTCACTGCTGATTATCGGTTCAGCATCAGGTATTGTAGCCATGAGTAAAGTGAAAGAACTGACTTTTGTGAGCTACTTGAAATATGTTCCTGCACTTTTCCTCTGCTACAGCGTCGGTTACGCACTGACCCTATTCTTAGCCAACAGACTGTTTGATTAAGTTGAGATTCACTAAGATCAAAAAAGGCGCCTAGTGCGCCTTTTTTATCAACTACTTATTTATTGTTACCACAAATAACCGCTAGCATGACTTATCGTAATACCTGATTAGATTGCGGGCACCTTAAACTGGGTTCCTTGAATATCTAACACTATGTCCCTTGGACGGATAGAGATGATTTTCAGCTTACCAGCAATCATATCCCCTTCTTGTAACTCGGCACCGTCTACATTCAGCCATCTCTGGGCAGGGTCGCTGGAATAAACATGAGCAACGATATTAAATTCAGGCACTTGCAATTGCAGACCTGCAGGTAATTGGCCATATTTCGGAATTTCATCCACAGCAGTTTTAGGGATAGGATCTAATTTAGCTTCAGTGACATTCGTCTCTGCAGCATTAACATATTCCACATCCTTTAATGCATTTTGAAAGGAAGCCACTAACTTATCTTCATCGCGACTTTTATTGGTCTCTAAACCGACATCTTCCGCCGCGGCACTGACTTGTTGACGCAGGGCTTCAAGACTCGCTAGACCCGACTCATTGGCATTAGCACCTAACATCATAGGCTGCTGTGCTTGCGTCTCTGCTGGCACAACCGCTTCCTGACTTGCCGCATCGACTTGGGCTGACGTCGACATATAATCTGCGTAGCTTGAATCACTAAAACCCGAATTGCTATCACTTTGAGCCGGCATGCCAACAGAATTGGTCGTTATATTCGCGCTAGCATTCACTTGAGGCGCATTTGATACTACAGTCTCAGCCTGAAATTGCGGCGATACCGTTAGCTCGGGTAAAGTCTGCGTCCGAGGAAGCGCCACTTTCCCAGCAAGCCGAACACCTGAAGCAGCACTGGGCTCAACTTGGAGCTCAGAGGCAGCTCCTACCGTAGACTGAAGCTCATTTTTAATCGCAGTCGAAGCGGGCAATGATGAAATTGATGGCAGTACGTTAGCCACTGCCACAGTATCACTTTGGGGAGGTCGAGTTTTATCCCAAACGCTTAATCCCCAAGCCACACCAATTCCTGCGGCAACTGCAACGACTAATATAGACAGTTTTCCTATCGGCACACCCGATTTACGTGGCTGTGGATAATTCGCCCTTGGCGTCATCACAGCATCAGGTAACGGTGATTGTTGCTGTTGTTTATTGCGGGTTACGGCATCGAGTAAAATGGACATCAGCTGCGCGCCCCATCATCAGTTAACCGTGGGCCTTGCTGACTTAAATACAAATTTAATCTCACTAATGTTTGATTCCCTGCAATACCATCGGCTTTTAATCCATGCTGACTTTGGAAGGTTTTAAGATCATTTTCCAATTGCACATCAAATTGATTAACCCGACGGGGGCTACGACCATTCACATGGGCTAACGCATTCTCTAACCACTGTAATTGACCAGGACTCGATTTTTGACTGATATCCATCATAGGCAAATTAGGTGCTTGCCATAATATTTCAAAGGTGCCACTGAAATGTTGATTAAACCAAGCTCTATCAACCCAAAGTTGCTGCTCACCCAGTTGCATCAGTAATTGTTCCCCCTCTACCGCAAGCACTGCACCATAAAAATCTTGTTGCTTGTCATCAACCAAATACACGACAGCCGGATAATTAAGCCGAGTCAGTGACATCCAGTTACCCTGCTGTTGATAGCAAGCTAATCCTTGCTCAACCGCCGATTGGCAAGCCGTCAAGCCTTTATAGGGCACTTTGCCCCACACGCTAAACAAACCTGCAAAAGCAGTATCGATATTGCGACTCTGATTAATCGCCTCGTTTAACAGACGCTGATTGGGATCGGGAATGGAAGTCTGACCGCTTGGTTGATTAGTCGGTTTTACGGACTTATCAGCGATGTCTTCCCCGCCCAAGGTTTGAGCATTTAATGACGCCACATTTGTTGGCACAGACTCAGAAACCAAATTGGACGCTGGCACCGTATTGACTGACTTATCAGTAAATAACCAATAAGACACACCAAACGCAACACATAACGCCGCAGCGGTTGCTGTCGGCCACAAATACCTATTTTGAGTCGGTTCTTCTTCACCTAATACTTCAGCCGCAGCTTGCCGCACCATATGATGATCTATGGGCACCCGCGATTGTGCATAGCCTGCCATCAGTGAACGTTCACATAAAAGGTTAATTAATCGAGGGATGCCGCCACTGTATTTCTGCAAAACGTTAACGGCTTTACGGGTGAATAAAGGCTCAAACCGCCCTGCCACTTGCAAACGATGCAGCACATAGAGGGCGATTTCATCTTCATTGAGCGGCAATAAATGATAACGAGCCGTGATCCGCTGGGCTAACTGACGCAATTCTTGGCGCTTCAATAACAGCTGCAATTCCGGCTGACCGATTAAAATCACCTGCAATAACTTCTTAGTGTCCGTCTCCAAATTGGTCAGAAGACGCAATTGCTCCAGCACCTCAGGACGTAAATGCTGTGCTTCATCGATAATGAGCACGGTATTACGACCTTTGCTGTGATTCGCCAATAAAAAACGGCTCAAGTGATCAGTCAATTGCTTGAGTGTAGGATTATCGCCGTAGGAAATCTTAAGCTCATCACAAAGCGTTGCGAGTAATTCAAGCTCAGTTAACGACGGATTAAGGATAAAAGCAGTATCGGTATTGTCGGGCAATTGCCCAAGCAAACAACGAGATACTGTTGTTTTACCCGTACCGACTTCCCCTGTTAACAACACAAAGCCGCCCGTTTCCCCTAACCCATAGGTTAAATGGGCTAACGCCTCTCTGTGCCTATCACTCAGAAATAAATAATGGGGATTGGGTGCAATTGAAAAAGGGTTATCGCTGAGTCCGTAAAAGGCCTTGTACATACCACCAATCATCCTAATTTAAAAATAACGCCCCACGTTAAAGCGTCCCAATGTTATTGTCAAAATATCTGCAACATCAATGTGACAGATAAGTGCGCAAATATCTCGCAACGACTTTATCCATCATCTTAATGAGCGTGATAAGCTATGTTCATGACACATTAGCCGAATCTTGCCTGTGAAAATATATCTCGTCGGCGGTGCTGTACGTGACAGCCTGCTCAATCTTCCCATTAAAGATAAAGATTACCTCGTCGTTGGAGCAACACCAGAACAAATGCTGCAACAGGGTTACCGCCAAGTGGGTAAAGATTTCCCCGTATTTCTACACCCCAAAAATCAACAAGAATATGCTTTAGCCCGAACCGAACGAAAAATTGGTCTGGGTTATGGTGGTTTTAGCTGCCACGCCAGCCCAGATGTGACTTTAGAGCAAGATTTGTTGCGCCGAGATCTAACCATCAATGCGATCGCCCAAGATGAAAAGGGCAACTTATATGATCCTTTTAATGGTATTGAGGATATTAACGCGCGCCTGTTACGCCATGTGTCGGATGCTTTCGTTGAAGATCCACTGCGAGTGTTACGCGTCGCCCGCTTTGCCGCAAGGTTTCATGCCTTAGGATTTCAAATTGCCGCAGAAACCCTGGCACTGATGCGTCAAATTAGCGCAAGCGATGAGCTTAGCGCTTTAACGGCGGAGCGAGTTTGGCAAGAAGTTGATAAAAGTTTAGGCGGACCTCACCCAGAGGTCTTTTTTGAGGTACTTCACCAATGTGGCGCACTCGAAGTCCTATTCCCTGAAATTCACGCCTTATTTGGCATACCTCAACCTGAAAAATGGCATCCTGAAATAGATACTGGCGTGCATACCTTAATGGTGCTCGCTCAAGCCGCACTGCTCACTGAGGATAAAAGCGTTCGGTTTGCCGCCCTAGTACATGATTTGGGCAAAGCACTGAGCCCAAAAGAGCATTTACCAAAGCATCACGGCCACGGCCAGAAAGGCTTGCCACTCATAAAAGCCCTCTGTACACGTTTACGAGTACCGAATGAGGCACGCGATCTGGCGTTGCTCGTCAGCGACCAACATCAGAACATCCATCAGGCATTCGAGCTCAGAGCCGAAACTATCGTTAAAATATTCGATAAAGCTGACTTTTGGCGTAAACCAGAGCGCTTAACGCAACTTATATTAGCTTGCACCGCAGATATGCGTGGCCGCACAGGATTTGAAAACATCCCATATCCTCAGGGAGAGTATTTAACTCAGTGCTTCACTGTCGCCAATAATGTCGATATTGCCGCCATCATAGCCACTGGTTTCCAAGGCGCAGAGATAAAACAAGCCTTAAATTTACATCGAGTTGAAGCCGTCAGTCAGTTTAAACAAAAAATGCAAACAAAACTGCCGATGGACAACCAGTAGTTTGTAAAGGATTTGTAAGTCGTGCATCACTGCATGGTGAATAATGCCCCTTTTTACGATTAGAAATGTCGATATCACATAGAAAAAAAGCTTTTAAAAAAAATTTATATGCCTATAGTGGTTAAACACATTAATATTCGTAGCAAATTAAAATAGCTATGTCATAATTAGGCAGTTTCGCTTACAAAGTAACGAAACATTCAAATCCAACCTATTTTAAGGGATTTTTTACAATGAACAAAAAAGTACTGATGATTGCTGGTTTAGCAATGACTGCCCTACTAGGTGGTTGCGCGAACACTACTGCTCTGGAAGAAAGCGTTGCAACTCTGGGCAACAAAGTTGATCAATTGTCAGCTGATGTTGGTTCTCTGAAATCAGAGCAAAGCAAACTGTCTGCAGACGTTAAAGATGCAAAAGCAGCATCTATGGACGCACAAGCAGAAGCTAAACGCGCAAACGACCGTTTAGACAACGTTGCTTCTCGTTACAAGAAGTAATGAAAGGTAATTTAGCTTACTATTTAGTAAGTTAAGACAAAAGGCTTAAGAAAGATGAAAGCGATAAGCACATCAATCTAAGCCTTTTTTTATACCTGCAATTCAAGATTGCCATGCAAAGAATAGCGAATGCGGCAATACAAAATCGCTAAATTGATTTTAAACTTCCAAAGGCATGTTAAAGGCGATTCGCCTACCTCCCCCCTAAAAGTTAGCCTTGGCATACTTCTGTATAAACGAGTGCTATCCCTCTTTTAAATAAAGTCGCGTTATTAATCTAAACTTCTCGTTTACGTTTTTAAGCATCCCTAACAATCAGCCTCATTTATCATAAAAAATGTATTTATGGGAAATGAAAGCTATTAATTTAAAGCACAGCTATAGATAAAAAAATCGAGGCTATATGGGGAAACAAAGGCAATAAGAAGGTTGTATTTGTCACTGAACAAATAGGCCTAAAGTTAAAAACAATAACACCTTCAGCCTATCCAACATAAAAATAACATAAAAACGTCAAACAGAATCATAGACTTGAGTAATATAGCCTTTTAAAACATCAAAAAACCATCTAACTAAGCCTATGAATTGTCTTAAAATTAACCGCATCGACTGCAAGTTTTAACCTATAGCGATTCACTCACGCGTTTATGTGCTAAGACTAATACATAATCAATTTCTAGCGACTCAAAATGATTAGCTTGAATATCGTGTTTCATCTTGTCAGTTGCACGCCACGCATAGGGTGCCATATCCAATAACGTTAATGCCTGCTCACCGGTAACAGATAAGGTGAAGCGCAGTGACTGAGTTTCTTTTACCAATAATGCTGAAGGTAAATTCACTTGGAAAGTTTTTTCAGCCAAGTCGGAATAAATATATTCTCTGAGTTGCCATAGATGTCGTGGCCCAGGCATAACCAGTAACATGGTCCCATCGTCTTTCAATACCCTGACAGACTCTTTTCCCTTTAACGGCCTATCAATAACAGTAATAAAATCCACACAATTATCGGCGAAGGGTAATTTTTTAGAAGAGCTTAAACACAAGATCCCAGGAGTCTGCGCTTTTGCTGCAGCAAAAATAGCATTTTCTGCGTCCGCTATACCTACGTACTGGACGTTTCGCGGATTTTCGACCTCTGCCAACTTGGAAGCTAAAGCACGCAAATAGAAGCCCTCAGCGCATTCATAATCCAATAAACAAGCGTCAGGCTTGATAGAGCCCGTGATTAACTCAGCCAGTTTATCGATTAAAGGCGAAAAGATGCCTGATTCGAGAAGAAAACGCTTAGCCCTAACTTGCTCGCGCGAATCCCCTGTCGGCTTTTGGCGTTGTGGTTTAGTAAAAACCCAATACCCTTGCTCATTCCGATCAAAGTGATGCTTATTTGCACAATAAAAACCTTGTGAGGCTTTGTGTTGTTTTAACGCAAGTCCGCAGGTTGGACACTGATATTCGAGACCCATATAAAGCTCCAAAAATAAGTTAAGCTTCAGAAAAATGAGGAAGCTCCAAAAACAAAAATCGGGTACTTGACCCGATTCTATTATTCATAATTTCACTATGATGACTAAGCTGGAATGACTACAAAAAAATAAATCCACACAGCACAGCACCCAGTGCCAAACGGTAAATAACAAACGGGGTCATTCCCATGCGGCTGATGATTTTCAAGAAATAATGAATACATGCATAAGCTGCAACAAAGGAAATTAAAGTGCCTAAGATCAATGCTTGATAATCAATTGGCAGCTCGCTTTCCGCCAAATCTTTACCCACTAAAATTGCCGCGCCTAAGCTCACAGGCACTGACATTAAGAATGAAAAGCGAGCCGCAGCATCTCGACTCAAACCTAGCATTAGCGCCGCGGTCATAGTGGCACCAGAACGTGAAGTTCCAGGGATTAAAGCAAGCGCCTGGGCGAAACCAATTAACAAGGCTTTGCGCCATCCAGTCTGATAGATTGTTAAATCGCGGCGCGACATCTTATCAGCCCACCACAGCAATAAACCAAAAACGACTGTCGTGACCGCGATAACCTCTGTATTACGTAGGTGAGTTGCAATAAAATCCTTAGCCATAAAACCAAAAAATACAGCGGGTAACGTCGCCAGAATAATCCACCATGCCAGCTTGCTGTCTTCGGATTGCTGACCTTTAAAAATGCTTGCAACCCAAGCATTAAACATAGCCCATAACTCGTGTCTAAAATAAATCACCACAGCAAATAACGACCCAGTATTCACCGCCACGTCGAATGACAAACCTTGATCTTCCCAGCCTAAAAGCTGAGCAGGCAGAATTAAGTGGGCAGAACTAGAAATAGGTAAAAACTCAGTTAGCCCTTGAATAAGCGCTAAAATAATGACCTGAAACGTATCCATGACAATCCTATCAATAAATTAAAACGTCAGCCCTTGGGGCCATTCAAACATCACAGGCCAAAGTCGCTGTGACTCTTTATCATACTCTTGCCACAAACTGGCATAGCTTTTATCAACCAACGGATGAATCAATTCCGGCGCTAACTCGGCTAATGGCCATAACACAAAGGCATTATTAACTATCTCTGCACGGGGGAGCGTAACGGGCGTTTCACATACCACATGGTCATAAAGCAGCAGGTCTAAATCTAAAGTTCTTGGGCTAAATTTCTTCGCCCCGACAAGCCGGCCGTGATTCTGCTCGATTTGCTTAAACTGCGCAACTACCGCAGCAATATTAAGGTCAGTTTCAGCACTAGCAACCATATTCAAAAAGTTAGTGCCACTAAAACCTACCGCTTCACTTTCATACATGGATGAGAGGCGCAGCGGCCCAAAACACGCTCGCAGCGATGTTAATCCTGCTTGCAGATGCTGTTCAGGCTCGATATTGCTACCTAGACTGATATAAATACGTGCCATGCAATGTCCGATTTATCTGAAGATAAACATGATTTCTTAATCAACAGTCGAGTTGATCAAACTCTTATCTAACGTGAGCGCTCTATCTCAACGCCAACCGATGCGGCAGTGGCTACTGCCCCCGGCTTCATCACGACAACTTTCACCCAAGTCACGTTAAATTCTTGAAGTAAGCAATCCGCTACACGCTCGGCAACCGTTTCGATTAACTCGATTGGATGCTCAGTAATAAGTTCTGTTAATCGATTGGAAACTGTCTCATAGCAAAGCGCATATTGATAATCGTCTGTCGCGGCGGCAGGTTTGTTATCCCACGCCATATCTAAATCTAGCAACAGGCTCTGATGGATTGTCTTTTCCCACTCATAGACACCAATCACAGTATCAACGCGTAATTGCCGTATAAGTACTTTATCCATGCTTTCTCCAACTAACTTACTACTATGAGGTCTGATAAGCTAAAAGCGATCCTAGCTGTATAATCCGCAATCTTCTGACAGATAACTAATTTGCTTTCTACTCGAGCCAATCCACAGTAGGATAACGCCCTAAAAGGATTTGCTCATTCAGAAAATATCTCAACCTCAAATGGGCGAGTTATTCCACAAACCTATAGCGGGATTGACAACTGAGTCAGCTTTTTAAATTGTTGCGCGATAATACCTTAAGACGCGTAAGGAAACCAATGTGAGTCCATTAACACTGACACTTTTGATGATTTTGGCCGCCTATTTGGCAGGTTCAATCTCGAGTGCTGTGCTGGTTTGTAGAATGAGGGGTTTACCCGATCCAAGATTACAGGGTTCAGGTAATCCGGGAGCCACCAATGTACTGCGAATTGGCGGCGCGAGTTCGGCTGCCATGGTGTTGTTTTTTGACATGCTCAAAGGCGCCCTACCATCTTATTTAGCCTATCTGATGGGCATAGATGCAGTCTCACTCGGACTTATCGCTATCGCCGCCTGCCTTGGGCATATTTATCCCATATTTTTTGGATTTAAGGGGGGGAAAGGTGTCGCAACGGCTTTTGGTGCTATGGCTCCCATTGGCGATGATTTAGCCATTTGCTTAATGGCATCTTGGATTGTCCTCCTCTTAATTAGCCGCTACTCGTCCCTTGCAGCCATTCTGACGGCCTTACTTGCACCACTTTATACTTGGTGGTTAGACGACAGATTTACCATTCCCGTTGCCATGCTATCGACGCTTATCATTATTCGTCATAAAGACAATATCCAACGGCTACTTAAAGGTGAAGAGTCCAAAGTTTCACGTAAAAAAACGCCTAAAAAATCTTAATGTGACAACATTATCCCAATAAAAAACTGCGCTATAAGCGCAGTTTTTTTGTTTCAACATAACCTATCAACATCAAAGGCGTTTTATGCCACAGGTGGCAAGGTATCTAACGGCCATCTTGGCTGACCTTTTACCGCCAAATCTTCGTGCTGCCCCGCTTTTAAACGCTGCAATCCTGCAAAGGCAATCATGGCGCCGTTATCGGTACAAAACTCACCACGGGGATAAAACACTTGTCCACCAAGCGAGCTCATCATTTCGGCCAAGGTTTCTCTTAAGCGCGTATTCGCACTCACGCCACCGGCGATCACTAAGCGGTTATAGCCTGTTTGCTTCAGTGCACGGCGACATTTAATCGCTAGCGTATCAACCACAGCTTCTTCAAAAGCACGCGCAATATTGGCACGAGTCTGTTCATCGTCAGGTTCGGCAGCAATGGTATTAGCGGTAAAGGTTTTTAGACCCGAAAAGCTAAAATCGAGTCCAGGTCTATCGGTCATAGGCCGCGGAAACTTATACCCTGCAGGTAAACCTTTAGCAGCAAGCTTTGCTAAACGCGGACCGCCGGGATAATCCAGCCCCATTAACTTAGCTGTTTTATCAAACGCTTCACCCGCAGCATCATCAACAGACTCGCCTAATACTTCATAGCGGCCAATTCCATCGACTTTAACCAACATAGAATGGCCACCAGAGACCAATAAGGCCACAAATGGGAACTCGGGCGCGTCATCTTCAAGCATAGGCGCCAGTAGATGTCCTTCCATATGATGCACACCAATAGCAGGCTTGTCCCAAGCAAACGCCAGTGACCGCCCCACACAGGCGCCAACAAGCAAAGCACCAATCAAACCTGGGCCCTTGGTATAGGCAATCCCATCGAGATCAGCAATTTCAGTATTCGCATCTTTCAGCGCTTGACGAATAAGCGGCACAATTTTGCGCACATGGTCACGTGACGCCAGTTCAGGCACCACACCACCATAGTCAGCATGCAACTTAACCTGACTGTATAAAGTATGAGATAATAAGCCCAGTTCATCGTCATAGACGGCGATACCTGTCTCGTCACAGGATGTTTCAATACCTAAAACCCGCATGGTGTCTCATCAATTGCTAACTAAAGGGCGCCAATTCTACCTGCAAGCGCTCAATTACTCCAGTCGCGCAGGCCATATTGAGTCCACTATAGGACTGAGCTCAGTTTTAGGGCTTTACAAGCCTAGGTGTCTCGGTATAAAATTCCGCACCATTTTAAATAGACTTGGTTCGAGCAATTGAACCAGAACAACCTACACCTAAGGGGTGATGGCGTATGCCAATTATTAAAGTACGTGAAAACGAACCATTCGACGTAGCTCTGCGTCGTTTCAAGCGCTCTTGTGAAAAAGCTGGTATTTTAGCCGACGTGCGTGCTCGTGAATTCTACGAGAAGCCAACTACTGCACGTAAGCGCGCAAAAGCAGCTGCAGTTAAACGTTTAGCTAAGAAGCTTTCTCGCGAAAACGCACGTCGCGTACGTTTATATTAATCTCATATGAGCCTAATTGATCAGCTAAAAGACCATATGAAACAGGCCATGATCGCCAAAGAGAAGGCGCGCTTGAGCACTATTCGTATGGCATTAGCCGCCATCAAACAGATTGAAGTGGATACCCGCGAATCTCTGACTGATGAACAGGTTATAGCGGTCTTAACCAAAATGGTGAAACAACGTCGTGACTCGATTGCTCAATTTGAAGCAGCGGGTCGTAACGAGTTGGCCGACGTGGAAGCAGCAGAGATTCAAGTTATTGAAGCTTTCCTGCCTACCCCTCTTACAGAGGCGGAAATCGCGGCGCTCATCGATGCAACTATTGTAGAAGTAGGTGCATCCGCCATGGCGGATATGGGCAAAGTAATGGGAGCATTGAAATCTAAAGTGCAAGGACGTGCAGACATGGGCGCTATCGGCGCTATGATCCGTGCTAAATTGCAATAATTAGCGTTTCACTGTATGAACAAGCCGTGCCTATGCGCGGCTTGTTTGTTTAAATTCGCGCAAGGCGGGATTTTAAGCACTCAATGGCAATACCTCGTGATTTTATCAATGAGCTAATCGCTCGCACTGACATAGTCGAACTTATCGATCGTAAGGTGCCCTTGAAAAAGGCGGGTAAGAACTACTCGGCCTGTTGTCCTTTTCATAGCGAAAAATCACCTTCGTTTACCGTCAGCCGTGATAAACAGTTCTATCATTGCTTTGGCTGCGGTGCTCACGGCAACGCCATCGATTTTGTGATGGAGTATGACCGACTCGATTTTATTGATGCAATTGAAGATTTGGCGGGCCAGCTTGGATTAGAGGTTCCCAGAGAACAAGGCACAGGCAAGCGACATGATGAAGGTTTAAGTCGTGACTTATATCAACTCATGGAAGAAGCGAGCCTTTACTTTCAAAACCAACTTAGACAACACCAAGATAAACAAAAAGTTATCGATTATCTTGCCTATCGCGGTTTATCCGATGATGTAGTAGAACATTTTGGTATTGGCTTTGCGCCAGACGGTTGGGATGGCTTATTGGGCCGCTATCGTCAGAATCAAGATGCGCAGGATAAGTTACTGACTGCGGGTATGTTAATTAGCAACGACAGTGGGAAACGTTACGACAGATTTCGTGACCGCCTCATGTTTCCTATCCGCGACAGGCGCGGACGAGTCATTGGTTTTGGTGGCAGAGTTTTAGGTGATGGCACACCCAAATACTTGAATTCTCCAGAAACGCCCATATTTCATAAGGGCAATGAGCTTTATGGTCTCTATGAACTAAAGCAACGCTATCGCGATCCAGACAAAGTACTGATCGTTGAAGGCTATATGGATGTGGTGGCATTGGCGCAATTTGGCGTCGATTATGCTGTCGCATCATTAGGCACCTCGACCACAGCAGAGCAATTTCAGCTTTTGCTGCGCAGCGCTAAAGAAGTGATTTGCTGTTACGACGGCGACAGAGCAGGTACTGAAGCGGCATGGCGCGCCTTAGAAACGGCATTGCCATTATTAAAGCCGGGCGATCAAGTGCGATTTATGTTCCTGCCTCAGGCCGAAGATCCTGATTCTATGGTTCGTAAAATTGGTAAAGATGCATTTGAAACCTTAATGGACTCTGCCATTGCACTACCCGAGTTTCTATTTGACACGTTAGCGACAAAATACGGTACAGATAAAGGCAACTTAGCGAAACAAGCTTTTATCTTAATTGAAAAAATTCAAGACACTGTGCTGCAAAATTTACTGCTTGAGAACTTAGCTCACAAGTTAGGAATGAACAGCTCAGAAGATATGAAAAAGAAGCTAGGCTTTAGCGTGAAACAAGCTAAACCAATGGCAAGTAAAGGATTAAAAGGACGCGGTACACCATTGCGACTCGCCATCGCACTGTTAGTACAACATCCTAAACTGGGTATGGGTTTACCCCCACAACCCGCACTCGCCCACTTGCAGATGCCAGGCATAGAATTGCTGCCACTGTTATTGGAGATGACTCGAGAGCAAACGTTAAACAGCGCACAACTACTTGAACAATTCCGAGAGCACCCCTACAGCGGCACTCTCCATAAATTGGCCCAATGGGACCATCAAGTGGCGGATGAAAACTTGCTCGAAAAGTTTAAACAAACCCTGGTTTGGCTGAACAATCAATATATTGAACAACGATATCAGGAATTGAGTCTAAAACAGACTCATACAAAAGAAGAGAAGATGCAGCTCTCGAAGCTGATCTCAGTCATGAAAGGGTTAAACTGAGGCAAAAATGTCCTCATTCGCTACCCCAGTGACTAGCACAGATATGTGCACACGGCTATAATTGACGATTTGCGCGGCACTTGGCTTATGCTAAGTGTCCGTCGTTGTAACAGTTTCCCAACTTGGATGATATCTATGGATCATACTCCGCAGTCGCAACTTAAGCTGTTGCTTGCCAAAGGTAAAGAGCAAGGTTACTTAACCTATGCAGAAGTGAACGATCACTTACCTGCAGACATGGTCGATTCTGACCAGATCGAAGATATTATCCAGATGATAAATGACATGGGTATCCGGGTGTTCGAAGAAGCCCCAGATGCCGATGACATGATGATGTCGGAAGACAACACAGACGAAGATGCAGCAGAAGAAGCCGCCGCAGCACTGGCAACAGTGGAAAGCGAACTTGGCCGCACAACCGATCCCGTGCGCATGTACATGCGTGAAATGGGTACCGTTGAGCTTCTGACCCGCGAAGGCGAAATTGTTATCGCCAAACGCATCGAAGAAGGCATCAACACAGTTCAAAGTTCAGTCGCCGAATATCCACAAGCGATCGCTATGATCCTTGAGCAATTCGACCAATTTGAAGCCGACGAACTGCGCTTATCTGATATTATCTCTGGATTTGTAAACCCGGACGAAGATGACGTCGCCCCGACCGCCACTCACATCGGCTCAGAATTATCTGAAGAAGAGCTGGACGATGAAGATGACGAAGAGGATGACGATGACAGCGAAGATGAAGAAGAAGGCAACAAAGGGCCTGATCCTGAAGAAGCTCGTGAAAGATTCGGTCAACTCAGAGCCGCTTACGAAAGCGCACTGAAAATTATCGAAGCTAAGGGCCGTGAACACCCTGAATCGGTAAAAGCCCTCTTCGAAATCGGCGAAATCTTCAAAGAATTCCGCTTAGTACCTAAGCAGTTTGACCGTTTAGTCAAAAGCATGCGCACTATGATGGACCGCGTGCGTGTTCAAGAACGTTTAGTGTTAAAACTGTGCGTTGAACAAGCCAAAATGCCGAAGAAAAACTTCGTCAAATTCTTCACTGGCAACGAAACCAACCTTGATTGGTTCAACACAGAGAAAGCCTCAACGAAACCTTATGCCGAAGGCCTAAGAATGGTTGAAGATGACGTCATTCGTTGTCGTACCAAGCTTGCAGCAGTTGAAGAAGAAACCGGCTTAGCGATTTCTGCCATAAAAGACATCAACCGTCGTATGTCAATCGGTGAAGCCAAAGCTCGCCGTGCGAAGAAAGAAATGGTTGAAGCCAACTTACGTCTGGTAATTTCTATCGCGAAGAAATACACCAACCGTGGTCTGCAATTCTTGGACTTAATCCAAGAAGGTAACATTGGCTTAATGAAAGCCGTAGATAAATTCGAATACCGTCGTGGTTACAAATTTTCGACCTATGCAACTTGGTGGATCCGTCAGGCGATTACTCGCTCTATTGCCGACCAAGCGCGCACGATTCGTATTCCAGTACATATGATCGAAACAATCAACAAGCTGAACCGTATCTCTCGCCAAATGCTACAGGAAATGGGCCGCGAGCCTTCACCTGAAGAACTGGCTGAGCGTATGATGATGCCGGAAGATAAGATCCGTAAGGTACTGAAAATAGCTAAAGAACCTATCTCCATGGAAACCCCAATCGGTGACGATGAAGATTCGCATTTAGGTGATTTTATCGAGGATACAACCCTCGAATTACCACTGGATTCAGCGACCAGCGAAAGCTTGAAAAACGCCACTCACGAAGTTTTAGCAGGTCTAACCGCCCGTGAAGCGAAAGTGCTGCGTATGCGTTTTGGTATCGATATGAACACTGACCACACACTTGAAGAAGTGGGTAAACAGTTCGACGTGACCCGTGAACGTATTCGTCAGATTGAAGCTAAGGCACTGCGCAAACTGCGTCACCCTTCACGCTCAGAAATCTTAAAATCGTTCCTAGATGAATAGGCTGTTAAAAGCCTAAAGTAATCTAAGTAAGATTTGAAGCCCTGCCCATGCAGGGCTTTTTATTGTCTTTATCACCTCAATTTATGCACAAGCACAGCATCGAAGCCTTAAATTTAGGCGACGAGGGCATTTAAGTTGATTAACAGATAACCAATTGAATCAGTTGCGTGAATTTCCAGCCAAAACACGGGTGACAAGCGTAAGTAAGCTTAGTATACTTCCTCCCGCTTCAGGTAATGACGATTACCTTAAGTCGGCCCCTTAGCTCAGTTGGTTAGAGCACACGACTCATAATCGTTAGGTCCACGGTTCAAGTCCGTGAGGGGCCACCACCCGATTCAACGAAAAAGCCCATTGATTCAATGGGCTTTTTCGTATCTAAAAACTGATCTCCGCTATTTATCACACAATATCCGTGTATTTACACATTCCCCTCGCTGAACTGTTTTAAATTTTTAGCCTATTCGATGTTATTTAAATATCCATAAAAATAGGCTCTTTGATAAGTGTTAAGCAGCTACACAATCAAAGAGCCTATTTAAAATCAATGAGCTAATTCCACAAATATCTGAGTGCTAGGTTTTTAACTTGCCTAACTGCTCATGTTGCTGCTTCACTAAGTTTGCTAAAACTACACTGCTTTGCTGTGCTTCACCCGCAAGACGCGCAAGTTCAGAAGCCGAATCAGAAATGCCTGTAATATTGCGATTAACCTCTTCAGTCACCGCGCTCTGCTCTTCTGCTGCTGCCGCGATATGGGTCACTTGGCCCGAAATTTCTTCAATCTGACTCACCATAGAGTTCAATGAGTTCAGCGCTTGCTCAGTTTGAGATACGGCCATTTGTGCCCGTTCAGCGCCTTTATCTATGATGCCAGAAGCACTTTGAACTTCTTTTTGCAGTGCATCGATAAGAGTACTAATATCATTCGTCGAGCTTTGAGTCTTAGATGCCAGCGCACGGACTTCGTCAGCCACCACTGCAAAACCCCGTCCTTGTTCACCCGCCCTCGCCGCTTCAATCGCCGCATTTAATGCCAGCAGGTTTGTTTGTGCGGCAATGGAACTGATCACCTCAAGAATACGACTAATATTCATACTGCTGTCAGCGACTTTACTCACGGCCAGCTTAGCTTCCATTGACTCTTTAGACATAGTCGCCACAAAGCCCATCGCCTTAGTCAGACTTTCTTCACTGTGACGAATGTTGCGTGACATAGCTTCTGTTTCTGCAGCGGTTTGCTCAGACGCCTTAGCAACCTCAAGTGCGGTGGCACTCATTTGGTTTACGGCCGTTACCACACTCTCAATTTCACCATATTGACGATTGACACTATCACGCGTGAGCTGGGCAATTTTCGCTGAGGCTTGGCTTTCTTCCTGAGAACGACTCGCGAGGGTTTTAAGTTCGGCAATCAAGTTTTTCAGTTTATAAATAAAGGAGTTGAAACCTTTTGCTAACGCAATCAACTCTGCATGGGAGTCCACTTCTATCGATTGCGTTAAATCGCCATCAGCGCTTGCCAGGTGTTCTACACGGCCTTGGATCATCTTTAAGGGTGAAATAATGCTACGGATCACTAGGCTAATCGTAATCACAGCAGCAATCGACACGACAACACCGACCATGAGCAACAAACTTCCCAAGGAAGTTGCCATTTCATCCATATCATTATTCAACACAATCGAACTCTTGTACGCCTGCGCAGTCGGCACTTGGATCACTAAGGACCACTCGGCATTCGCTAAAGGGATCTTAATTGGGTAGGCAACAATAATTTCATCATCGTTAACCATGTAACCCGAGTTCTTGTGTAACGAGATAATTTGTGAAGCAATAGCTGGATTTATTGACTCAGCTAAAGGGCGTGCCTTTTTACTGTAATGACTTGCTGCAACCACTAAACCGCGGGTACTCAATAAAGTTACTTTCGCTTGCCCATCGTAGAGGCTCTTAGATAACTTATCGATAAGAGTTTGAAAGACGGGTAAGTTTAAATCAACACCGACCACACCGATAAACTGTTTATGCTTAAGCACTGGAACAGTTAGCGAGGTCATTAATGCTTTGTTACCGGGAGTGATTTCGTATAAATACGGCTCCATTAGACAGGGCTTTAAGGTTTCTTTACCGCATAAATACCATTCTGCATCACGGATCCCAAATTCATTTAGGCTAGTAAGGTATTTTTCTGACGAATCTTCAACCTGTTGATGTGCAACAGTGCCATTGTCATCACGGGTATAGTAAACCTCTAGGGCACCTGATGTCGTTACACTGTGGCTGGAATTAATATTCAGAAACTCAGTATCGAGCCCATCATAACCATTAGGTTCAAACTGGGCATACATGGAGGAAACTTGCGCATTCTTCTTAAGCACAGCCGCCACAGTGAGTTCTAAACGATCACGCTTTAAGGGAAGTTCTTCTGCCGTACTCTCCACCATACCGGCAAAAGAGTAAGGAATACGATAGGCTTCGTTAATAAATCCAGCGACCATTTCGCCATATTCACCGGCGCGGGCTTCGAGTTTATCCCGCGTTTCAGTTTGTAGGGTATTTTGAACTTGATCCGATAATTGCGCGTTTTGAGCCGACAGTGTCCACCATAAACTGATAGATAAAATAGCCACTATCGATAAAAATAATGCTGATGTAATCCACAACAACTTAGTACTGATGGACAAATGCTTCATCTAGTAAACTCCCAAGAGAACGACAATAGCGTAATTATTTTGATCTACTTTATTTTTATACTTTCTATACAGCATTAAAAATAGCACTTAGGGTAAGAATTACCAGCACTTAAGATAAAGAGTTGTCAATGGAATGTAAAACTTTTGAATGACTAAATCAAAAAAAGGCCAAATTCAAATAAATGAATTCAGCCTTTAATATCAAACACTATACTTGATTGAGTCTAGGATTAGCGTCCCCACAACCAAGCGGCGCCACGCACCCCAGATGAAGCACCATAATAATTTTTAACAACGGGTGTGTGGCACTCTCGGCCAACCACATAGAGCGGCAAAATTTTCGGTAATTCGGTATAAATAGCATCGATGTTAGACACGCCGCCGCCAAGGACGATAACATCAGGATCCATCATATTGATCACATGGGCCAATGAACGGGCTAAACGATCAATAAAGCGGTTAAATGCTTGAGTTGCCAGCGGATCTCCCGCTTGCATCATTTGGGCAATTTCAATACCGCTGTCAGCAACACCGCCCGCAGCGCGAAAGTCGCGAACAAAGCCTGTTCCAGATATAAACGTTTCGATACAGTCTCTATTACCACAAAAACACGTCGTGGTATTAAATTCATCGGCTTTCATCCACGGTAAAGGATTATGGCCCCACTCACCACCAATACCATTGCCACCATCATGTACTTGGCCTTTAATTGCGATACCAGCACCACATCCCGTTCCAATAATGGCACCAAATACAACGGACTTTCCTGCGGCAGCGCCATCTACCGCTTCTGATACGGCAAAACAGTTCGCATCATTAGCAATTTTTACTTTACGATTTAATCGAGCCCCCAGATCCACATCGAGTGGATGACCATTGATCCAAGTTGAATTAGCATTTTTTACTAGACCAGTAAAAGGAGAAACAACCCCAGGAATACCTATTCCGATAGTGGCGGTTTGCTGCAGGCTGTCTTCGACTTCAGTTACCAATGCAACCAAAGCATTGACTGTCGCAACATATTCTCTCGGTGTCGGGATGCGTTTACGAAAGACTTCGTTACCATCGCTATCTAATGCGACTACCTCGATTTTTGTGCCACCAAGATCGATACCAATTCGTAACATTCATATACTCCGTTTAAATATATTTAACGCAAAGCGGTGCATTAACAACCTGATGCATATCTACAACTGTAGAGACGCTGCTAAGTAGAACTTTTCGTTTTAAAGTTATCTACATTAGAATTTCCAAGCGCACTATGCCTGCTGGGCAAACAGCAATCAACCTCAATGTATTTAAATACACCATAGCGCATACCCGCACATGCCATTATCTGCTTATCCGATCGTACTGCGAATGTTCCTTGATTTATCCGCAGCAGAAAAACTTGGATAGAACTGTCTCCGCTTAAATCCACCTTAAAATTGATAAGGTCATTTGTAACAAAGTCTGTTTTTGCCTATGTCTGCCATTGGTTTGAATTGGTTATCGCCTTATACTTTTGAGCTCAAATATTAAAACAACAATGTTGGAAGCAAGCGATATGACTATTGGGACTGCTCCGGTAAGTAAAACACATTCATTTATGACTGTGTCTCTTATCGAATTATGGGAACGCTTTGGTTATTACGGCATGCAAGCGCTGATTGTGTACTTTATGGTGCAGCGCCTTGGCTTTGATGACTCACGTGCAAACTTAGTATGGAGTGCCTGTGCGGCACTTATTTATGTATCACCGGCAATTGGTGGCTGGGTTGGGGATAAAATCCTCGGCACCAAACGCACTATGCTGCTCGGTGCGGGGATCCTCTCTCTGGGTTATGCGCTAATGGCCGTACCCACTGAAAATACGTGGTTTATGTTTTCAGCGCTCGGCGTGATTGTGGTCGGTAACGGCCTATTCAAGCCGAATGCGGGTAACTTAGTCCGTAAAATCTATGAAGGTGACGATTCTAAAATCGACAGTGCTTTTACCATCTATTACATGGCAGTAAACGTGGGTTCGACCTTCTCTATGTTGCTCACGCCTTGGATTAAAGATTACGTTAACGCCCAATATGGCAACGAATTTGGCTGGCACGCAGCCTTTGCCGTGTGCTGTGTCGGTATATTGGTGGGGTTAGGTAACTATGCACTCATGCGTAAAAGTCTAGTCCATTACGGTTCTGAGCCTGATACTCGCCCAGTGAACAAGAAAAACCTCGCGATTGTATTGGGTCTATCCGCATTGTCGGTTGTCGCTTCAGCCATTATTCTTGAATATGAAGCTGTCGCGCGCGTCTTCGTTTATGCAGCAGGCGTAGCCGTATTGGCAATCTTCTTCCACTTGATCCGCACCAGCGAAACCAGTGAAAGAGCAGGACTGATTGCAGCGCTGATCCTTACGGTGCAAACCGTGTTCTTCTTTATTTTCTATCAACAAATGTCAACGTCACTCGCGCTGTTTGCCCTGCGTAACGTGGATTGGGATTTTCAAGTTTTTGGTACCCACTTGTGGACTTGGTCACCTGCCCAGTTCCAAGCATTAAATCCATTATGGATTATGGTATTAAGTCCAGTACTCGCATGGAGCTATTCGTGGGCTGGACGCAATGATAAAGACTTTTCTATCGCGGCGAAGTTTGCTCTCGGTTTTGCCGTTGTGGCTATTGGCTTCTTTATCTATGGCTTTGCAGGCCAATTTGCCGTCAATGGTAAAACCTCTTCATGGATCATGATCTGGGGCTATGCCTCTTACTCTTTAGGGGAATTGCTGGTGAGTGGTCTTGGACTTGCCATGATTGCTCGCTACGTACCTGCACGCATGGGCGGCTTTATGATGGGTGCCTATTTCGTCGCATCAGGTATTTCACAGTATCTGGGCGGTGTGGTTGCTAACTTCGCCAGTGTACCCAAGGATTTAGTCGACCCACTGCAAACCTTACCCGTATACACAAGTCTGTTTAATAAACTAGGTATAGCCGCTGTGGTCTGTACCTTTATTGCACTTGCGGTATTACCTCTGATGCGTCGCCTGACTGAGACTCACCATTCACATAACAATGCGGCTGATCATGATATTAATGAAAGTGCTGCAGCATCGCTACGGGATGTGAAAGCCGAGCAGTAATGCTCGACTGACAATAGCGATTTTTCTATTGCATAACATTAACTGCCGATAGCCCTGCTATCGGCAGTTTTTTATCACTTCATTCAACATCGTTTATACCCTTATATTGCTACTCATAACCAAATGAGCTTTAGCGAAAGTCATGCAATCCTACTGTGACTGGCTTAGCGCTGAGTTGCTGAGAATAAGAACTTCAGTTCCACATTATCGGCCCTCACACGCGGATGACTTCAGCCCCTCAATTTGTTACAAAGCGAGTACACACTCAGTTGCATGGCGATGCTCAAGTGCAGACTCACATTGAAATAATGAAGGGGAAAGTGTTATCCATTAAAGCTTGATAAGCCGTGTCGTTAACCCCATATCAATAACACTGAATACCTTTTATTCATCAAGACTGAGCCGTTAACGCTTTTTCTTAGCAATGAGCCTAGCAATGCAACAAACAATACGCCTAACACAGTTAGCGCCTCTTGTTGTCGCTAGCAAAAACGGCTGCCACTTGGAGACACTATGTCACAACCGACATCAATATTGGCCGATATTCCCTTCTCGCTATTGGAACTCGCGCCCATGCGCCAAGGCTCAACAGTGGGCGAAACGCTTCAAAACAGTTTGCAGTATGCCAAGGAAGCCGACAGACTCGGCTTTAATCGTTTTTGGTTTGCCGAACACCACAATATGCCCGGTATCGCCAGCGCGGCGACCTCGGTATTAATTGGCTATATTGCTGGCAATACTCAGCGTATTCGCGTCGGCGCGGGTGGGATTATGCTGCCAAACCATGCGCCTTTAGTGGTCGCCGAACAGTTCGGTACCCTTGAAAGCTTATATCCTGGTCGAATCGATTTAGGACTAGGCCGCGCGCCCGGCAGCGATCAAATTACCAGCCGAGCACTGAACCGTGATACCAGTCGCGCCGAACAATTCCCTGAAGAAGTCAGTGAATTACAAACTCTACTTGGCCCTTACAATGGTCGCCATGCGGTGCGAGCTATTCCCGGAGAAGGCACTAATGTGCCGATTTGGTTATTGGGCTCGAGTCTCTTTAGCGCGCAGTTAGCGGCGCAGCGCGGTTTACCCTATGTGTTTGCGGGCCACTTTGCACCACGTTTTCTCTACGATGCGATTGAAATCTATCGCCGCGACTTTAAACCTTCTCAAGTGCTTGATAAGCCCTATGTGATGCTCGGCTTGCCATTAGTTGCCGCCGATACAGATGAAGAGGCCCAATATTTGGGCACGACCTCAAAACAGCGCGTGCTGGCACTTATCCGTGGTCACGAGTTATGGCTAAAGCCACCGGTTGATACTATGGATGGCTTATGGAGTGCGCAAGAAGAAACCTATGTCGATAATTTCTTAGGTTTATCAGTTACTGGTGGCCCAGCGACGATTAAGCATCGCTTGGAAATGATCGTAAAAGAACTCGGCGTGAATGAGTTTATTTTTACCAACGACTTGTATGACCTTGATAAACGCAAAAAAGCGCTGCAGATCCTAATGGAGATTAAAAAATAGCGATTCATTTAACTGATGAGTGCTGAAAGTCACTGGCAGTAAAAACAGCCAATTCCAAAACAATCGCCCCAATAAAAATCCCGCCGAAGCGGGATTTTTATTGGGCAAAACTGTCATCTAAATCGTTTTATATCAAAGCGATATTAGCTTTTCAGTACGGCATTAAAGCTGGCGCTAAGAATACCAAGGCCTGCATCAATTTGTGCATCCGGCGCCGTTAATGGCACCAAAATACGCAGCACATTACCGTAGGTACCGCAGGATAATAAAATCAATCCACGGTCACGGGCATCGCTCAACACTTGCGCGCAATAGTGCGGCGCAGGTTTACCCTCTTCCATCAATTCGATGGCGATCATCGCGCCTAAACCACGCACATCGGCGATTTGCGCATGTTCGACCTGCATTACATTCAGGGCAGACTTAATTCGCTCACCAATGGCATTTGCCCTTTCTAGCAACTTTTCTTCTTCAAACACTTCAATGACAGCAAGCGCAGCAGCGCACGCTAACGGATTACCACCATAAGTACCGCCAAGACCACCGGGACCCACTGCGTCCATGACTTGGGCGCGGCCAGTAATGCCAGAAAGTGGGAACCCACCCGCGATAGATTTAGCAAAGGTCGTGATATCTGCAGCAACCCCCATTTGCTCCATAGCGAAGAAAGTGCCAGTACGGCCCGCGCCTGTTTGCACTTCATCGGCGATCAGCATAATGCCTTCACGGTCGCATAGTGCGCGTAAACGTTGCATAAAGGCGGGCGATGCGGCGTAGAAACCGCCCTCGCCCTGCACTGGCTCTAAAATAATGGCGGCGATATCACTCGGCTCGGCATCATTTTTAAAGATACGTTCAATCGAGGCCATAGCATCATCATCGGACACGCCATGCATTTCGCACGGGAACTCAGCGCGGAACACATTCGCCGACATCAGCCCCATACCTTTACTGTAAGGCGCGACTTTTCCGGTCAATGCCAAAGCCGCAATAGTGCGACCATGGTAGCCCGAGGTAAACGCAATCACGCCAGCACGTTTGGTATAGGCACGCGCCACTTTAACTGCGTTTTCAACCGCTTCTGAACCACTAGTGAATAGTGCCGTCTTCTTGGCAAAATCCCCAGGAACCAGTTGATTGAGCTTTTCACATACTTGAATATAGCTCTCGTAGCCGAGCACCATAAAACAGGTATGGGAAAAGTTATCCAGCTGAGCCGCAACCGCCGCCTTCACTTTAGGATGAAGGTGGCCCGTATTGAGCACGGCAATGCCGCCCGCAAAATCGATAAACTCGCGACCTTCAACATCCCACACAGTCGCATTTTCGGCGCGGGCGGTAAAAATAGGGTGAATTTGCCCGACACCACCCGCAACTGCGGCTTGGCGACGTGCCATCAATGAATCATTGGTTGTTGTCATTTAGTCTTCCTCACTCGCCAAATCGGGCCGTATTAAACGGACATACAGATATATTTAATTTCTAGATATTCTTCGATACCGAACTTAGAGCCTTCACGGCCAAGCCCTGAAGATTTCATCCCACCAAAGGGCGCGACTTCCGTCGAAATCAAGCCAGTGTTGACCCCAACCATGCCATATTCCAAGGCTTCGGCGACTTTCCACACCAATGAAATATCGCGACCATAGAAATAGGCGGCGAGGCCAAATTCAGTATCATTAGCTTGTTTGATCACATCGTCGACATCGCTGAATTTAAACAGCGGCGCGAGTGGACCAAAAGTTTCTTCACGGGCAACAAGCATGCTTTTATCGACATTGGTGAGCACGGTTGGCTCGAAGAAATTACCGCCAAGATCGTGGACTTTGCCGCCTGCGAGCACAGAGGCGCCTTTGGCGATGGCATCGATAAGGTGACTTTGTACTTTCTCGACTGCGGCAGCATTGATCAACGGGCCAGTAGTCACACCTTCCTTGATGCCCTCTCCAACCTTAAGCTTGCCCACAGCAGTGCTGAGTTTTAAGGCGAATTCATCGTATACGCCGTCTTGTACATAAATACGGTTAGCACAGACGCAGGTTTGGCCGGCATTACGATATTTAGCTATCATGGCGCCTTCGACAGCGGCATCGATATTGGCATCGTTAAATACGATAAATGGTGCATTGCCGCCAAGCTCTAGCGACAATTTTTTTAAGGTAGGCGCGCATTGCGCCATTAATTTAATACCGATATTGGTTGAGCCCGTGAAGGATAATTTACGCACTATGGGATTAGCACACATTTCATTACCAATCTGCACCGCATCACCCGTTAGAACACTAAATACGCCCGCAGGAATACCGGCACGCTTAGCGAGTTCAGCCATCGCTAATGCGGTAAAGGGGGTTTGGTGCGCAGGTTTTACCACCATAGTGCAACCCGCAGCTAACGCTGGAGCGGCTTTGCGGGTGATCATCGCGGCAGGAAAGTTCCACGGCGTAATCGCGGCGGTTACACCGACAGGCTGCTTAATTACTATCAAGCGCTTATCCCCTTGATGCCCAGGAATGGTATCGCCATAAATACGTTTCGCTTCTTCGGCAAACCACTCGATAAACGAAGCGGCATAGGTTACTTCACCTTTCGCTTCTGCCAGCGGTTTACCCTGCTCAGTCGTCATGAGCAATGCTAAGTCATCACTGTTTTCATTGAGTAATTCAAACCAACGCCTTAACTTAGCGCCGCGCTCTTTGGCTGTGAGCGCTCGCCATGCAGGTAAAGCCGCTTCTGCCGCCTTAATCGCCATTTCAGTTTCAACTTGTCCCATATTAGGAACGTAGCCAATCACGGCATTGGTTGCGGGATTAACCACCTTTAGCGTGTCACCAGAAACGGCATCACACCATTGACCATTAATAAAAGACTGTTGATGTAGCAAACTCGGATCATTTAATTGCACAAGGATTTCCTCGTATTATGAAGCTACCTAGCTTCTTAAAAGTGATGATGTTAAAGACCTAGTTTGTCTCTTAACGTGTAATACCAAGCTCCGATAGCACTAAAAGGGACGCGAAGTGCGTGACCGCCGGGGAAAGGATAATGTGGCAATTCAGCAAAGGCATCGAAGCGCGTGGCTTGGCCGTTGAGCATTTCGGCCAGTAACTTGCCCGCCAGATGGGTATAAGTGACACCGTGACCACTACACCCCTGTGAATAATAGATGTTCTTACCAATACGACCGACCTGTGGCAGGCGCGACAGCGTCAGGAGGAAGTTACCTGTCCACGCATAATCGATCTTCACATCCTTTAATTGCGGGAAGGTTTTGAGCATATTCGGAATAATGATCGATTTAATGTCCGCCGGATCGCGGGCACCATACACTACGCCACCGCCGTAAATCATCCGCTTGTCGCCAGACAGACGGAAATAATCGAGCAGATAGTTACAATCTTCGACGCAGTAATCCTGTGGTAATAAGCTCGCAGCCAGATCGGCACTCAAAGGCTCTGTGGTAATCACTTGCGTGCCGCAGGGCATAGATTTTGCCTGCAGCTCTGGCATTAACTTACCTAAATAGGCATTACCCGCCACGACCACAAACTTGGTTTTTACACTGCCCTGCGCCGTATGCACAACCGGGCTATCGCCCTCATCGACACTCAACACCGCTGAGTCTTCAAAAATTTTACCGCCGAGGGATTCAACCGCGCGCGCTTCGCCTAGGGCTAAATTAAGCGGGTGAATATGGCCACCACTTTTATCGAGTAGACCACCGACATAACGCTCAGTATTTACCACACCGCGAATACCTTTAGCATCGAGAAGTTCGAGCTGATTAACATGGCCGTGGCTTTCCCACAGTTGTTTTTGATGGCGTAGATGGCCCATTTGTTTTTCGTTCATCGCGGCAAACACGCCGCCATCTTTTAGATCGCATTGAATATTATACTTAGCAATACGATCGCGGATGATTTGCCCGCCCTCAAAGGCCATTTGGCCAAAGAGTTTACCTTGTTCTTTACCAACTGTTTTTTCAATAGTATCAATGTCACGGCTATAACTATTAACGATTTGTCCGCCATTACGGCCCGAGGCGCCCCAGCCAATGCGAGCGGCTTCTAACACCACCACACTCATGCCCGATTCTAATAAATGCAGCGCGGCAGAAAGGCCTGTATAACCTGCGCCAATCACACAAACATCGGCTTCAATCGATTCCTGTAGACGCGGACGTTCAACCTTATCGTTGGCCGATGCCGCATAATATGATCCAGCGTGAGCTATGGCAGACATGTTGTTCCCTTGAATTCTAATGTTCATTATTTTAAACAGCCATCACATCCTACACCTTCATAAAACGAAACACTAGCCAGAAAAGCGCAATAATTTACATTTTGTTTGATATATCAAACACGCGATTATTTTTAGCTCAGTGATTCAATTCTGGTGATCTTGAGTAACAGGACTAGCCTGCAAAGCAAAGCGGGTGATGGGAGCGGTGACAAATATCAAGGATGGCTTTGGCAATACCAAAGCCATCCCCAAATTAAGCTAACTAGTTCATTGGTGTACGGTCGCGTTTCTCTGCCCGTCTTGCCATATACCAAGAAAGGAAAGCGATGAGTGAAACACACAGTATGATCAGCGTCGCTAAGGCATTGATCTTAGGAGAAACCCCTAAACGTACAGAAGAGAACACCACCATAGGCAAGGTCGTTGCACCAGGGCCTGAGGCAAAGCTTGCGATCACTAAATCGTCTAAAGACAAACTGAATGACAACAACCAACCCGCCACCAGCGCTGGCGAAATCATAGGCACAGTGATCAAGAAGAAAGTCTTGAGCGGTGTTGCCCCTAAGTCCATTGCCGCCTCTTCGATTGACATATCAAGCTCGCGCAATCTTGAAGACACCACCACAGCCACATAGGCAGCACAAAATGTTGAGTGTGCAATCCACACTGTCATCATGCCACGCTCCCTAGGCCAGCCCAACAAATCTGCCATGTGCACAAACAGTAAAAGCAAAGACAGACCAGTGATCACTTCAGGCATTACCAGCGGTGCAGTAATCATGTTCGACAGGGTCAGTTTTGCCCATGAACGCTTAAAGCGTGTCATCACAAAGGCTGCCATAGTGCCGATAATGACCGCCATAGTTGAGCTATAAAACGCTATCCGCAGGCTGGTCCATACTGCATCTAAAATCTGTTGGTCTTGAAATAACTCGCCATACCATTTAGGTGAAAATCCACCCCATACCGTCACTAATTTAGAGTCGTTAAAGGAATAAATCACCAGCACTAACATAGGTGCATACAAGAAAAATAAGCCAAACCAGAGCATCACTGAAGAAAAGCTTAATTTTTTCATAGGTCTTTCTCCAAACTACGCGCCTGATAGCGATGGAATAAAGTGATCGGAATAATCAATAGACCCAACATCACAATCGCCAGTGACGAAGCCACAGGCCAGTCGCGGTTATTGAAAAACTCTTGCCATAACACTCGACCTATCATCAAGGAATCGGGACCACCGAGTAGCTCTGGGATCACAAACTCACCCACGGCAGGAATAAACACCAGCATAGAACCAGCAATCACACCACTTTTTGACAGCGGGAAAGTGATTTTCCAGAAGGTATTCAAACGGCTTGAACCTAAGTCAGACGCAGCTTCAATCAAACTCATATCAAGTTTCACTAAGGTGGCGTACAAGGGCAGAATCATAAAGGGTAAATACGCATAGATAATGCCGATATACACGGCAATATTGGTATTGAGGATCTGTAACGGCTCAGAAATAATCCCCAACCACATCAGTGAATTATTGATGATCCCTGTGTTACTTAAGATCCCCATCCAAGCGTAAACGCGGATTAAAAATGAGGTCCAAGAAGGCAACATAACTAACAGCAGCAGCACGGTTTGCAACCGCGCAGGGGCACGGGCAATGGCATAGGCCATTGGGTAGCCAATAATCAAGCAGCCCAAGGTCGAAATTAACGCCATTTTCAATGAGCTGAGATAAGCCATGTAATATAGCGAATCATCAAGCAACATCAAATAGTTACCCAAATGCAGGAAGATATTTAATACATCGTCAGCATATTGGAATGTTGCTTCATAGGGCGGGATAGCAATCGCCGCCGTCGAAAAACTCAGTTTAAGGACAATCGCAAACGGTAAGGCAAAAAACAGCAGCAGCCAAGCGTAGGGAATACCTATGGTCCAGAAGCGGCCCTTAAGCCACTTTACTTTAATGGGTTTCTTCATGATCTCAACACCACGCCACTGGTGTCCTCCCAACTAATGAACACTTCGTCATCCCATGTGGCATGATCAGCGCGGCGTTCACGGTTAGTCATACTGCACTGTACGATTTGACCATTCTCTAAACGAATGTAATAGACTGAAATACCGCCTAAATACGCGATATCATGCACGATTCCTTTCGCCCAGTTGTACTGACCTTCAGGCTGCTCACGGCTAATAATGGTCTTTTCGGGACGCACTGCTAGCCAAACATTCTTATCTTCAACGTTAGTCGTGACGCCATAACCGACATAGAAAGGTTGGGCCAAATCATTAGACTTAATGATCAGATGGTCGACTTCATCTACTTCAATCGCGCCACCAAACAAATTCACAGTACCGATAAACTCAGCAATCATGCGGCTGTTCGGGCTTTCGTAAATATCCATTGGCGAGCCAGTTTGAGCAATCCAGCCATCACTCATGATCGAAATTCGACCAGCCATTGTCATGGCTTCTTCCTGATCGTGGGTCACCATCACGCAGGTCACGCCGACACGCTCAAGGATTTCAACCACTTCTAGCTGCATTTGGGTACGCAGTTTTTTATCTAATGCGCCCATAGGCTCATCGAGCAGTAATAATTTAGGTCGTTTCGCCAATGAACGGGCCAGTGCAACACGCTGGCGCTGACCACCAGATAACTGATGCGGTTTACGCTTACCATATTGCTCCATATGCACGAGTTTCAGCATATCTTGCACACGCTGTTCAATTTCGGCTTTAGGTAGCTTGTCTTGCTTCAAACCAAATGCAATGTTTTGTGCCACTGTCATGTGGGGAAACAAAGCATAGGATTGAAACATCATATTGATGGGACGTTCGTATGGTGGTAAATCGGTGATATCTTCCCCATCAAGGAAAATACGGCCAGAGGTGGGCTTTTCAAAACCCGCCAACATACGCAATAGTGTTGACTTACCCGAGCCCGAGCCGCCAAGTAAGGCAAAAATTTCGCCTTTATTGATAGTTAATGACACATCGTCGACAGCCCGCACGTCATCGAATAATTTGCTTACCCGCTCAATCTTGAGCAGTACTTTTTCTTGCGTCTTTGTTGTCGGTTTATTGGTGACGCTCGAGGTGATTGCCATAGTACTTCTCCACCCGAAAATGAGGCGTAGATACGCTCAAACTCTAGGTTCAACACGATTAATGAATGAAAAGTGGTTAAACAAACTGTGTCAAATCCTATACGTGGATTAACTATGCATAGGATTGGACATAGAAGTTTGCCAAGCTGGGGGCAAGCTAGGCTTGCCCCCTATCGACTATTGTCCTGACTTCACTTTGGTCCAAACACGAGTTAATACGCGCTGAATTTTCAAAGGACGAATTTCACCGATATAAAGTTTGTCTAACACTTCTTGTGGTGGATAGATCGCAGGATCGGTACGGATAGCCTCATCAACCAGAGGTTGAGCGGGATCGTTCGGGTTAGCATAGGCCACATAGTTAGAGATAGGCGCTATGACTTCTGGACGTAGAAAATAGTTAATCAGCGTGAGTGCATTATCAACGTTCGTTGAATCAGCTGGGATAGCTAACATATCGAACCACAGATTGGCACCTTCTTTTGGAATGGAGTAGCCAATCTTATTGCCATTTTTTGCTTCTTCAGCACGGGCCTTCGCCTGGAATACGTCACCGGAGAAACCGTAAGCGACACAGATGTCACCGTTCGCTAAGTCAGAAATATAACGTGAAGAATGGAAATACGTCACATAAGGACGAATTTTTTCCAGTAACTCACCCGCTTTTTCATAATCTTCAGCCTTAGTGCTGTTAGGATCTAAGCCTAAATAAATCATCGCCTGTGGCACCATGTCGTCGGCAGAGTCCAACATAGCAAAGCCACACTTAGAAATTTTTTCAGCGTATTTAGGATTGAAGATCAGTTCCATTGAGTTAAATGGCGCATCTTCCCCCACAGCGGCTTTCACTTTATCTATGTTGTAACCAATGCCATTGGTTCCCCATAAATAAGGCACGGCATATTGGTTACCCGGATCGGCTTTTTCAAGCAACTTCATCAGGGCTGGATTTAAATTTTTAAAATTAGGTAACTTAGCGCGGTCTAAAGGTTTGAAAGCACCCGCTTTGATTTGCTTAGCGAGAAAGTGGTTAGAAGGTACAACGATATCGTAGCCACTACGACCAGACAGTAATTTAGCCTCAAGCACTTCATTACTATCAAATACATCGTAGATTACCCTAATGCTCGTTTCTTTCTTGAAGTTTTCTAAGGTATCTTCCGCGATATAATCTGACCAGTTATACACGCGAACCACTTCTTCCGCTTGGGCCACTGCGCTCGCAAATACGCTCGCAGTCACCAGCGCTAATGTGGTCATCTTATTAAATAGCTTCATGCTTTCTCCTTTCTCGGGTAGCAGAACTGCTTAAGCAAATTCTGACATTGTGTCACCGGGCTGCCCGGATATTGTTGTTATTTTCGACCAATGCTACACCTTAAAAACCGCATCGGCAGTCTCTACGGCATGATAACCATGCCTACTTTATATCTTGCTGCAATTTGTTAAGTATCAGGTTTCGTGCCAAATTTTCGAGGCATCGGTATTGCATTAACACTCAAAAAAATAGACTAAATATGACACTGCTTGTACATTTTGCAACATTAAGGCAAATGCCTCAAGTCCCTAAGCAATCGCAAAAAAACACTTAGATAAACACATTTTAAATATGACTAACAATTAGTTAGTAACGCTAGTAAGCGAACAACCTAAAATTGTTAAACCTATTTTATTTCCCTAGCAGACAAGCGATGGAATTGAATATTCACTTTAACGGACAAACCATTAAAAACCATCATATTATTTAACAAGCGAGTTGCACCAGTTAAGTGCAACCTCACTAAAACAGTGCACGCATCAGTATCGTTATGGCCAACGTTAACCCCTTATTCCTTGGGTTAACGCGGCAACACGGTCAGTGCAATCAATCCAAAACATTACACAGTGAGTAATAGGAATTCACGTTCCCATGAGCTGACAACACGGCGGAAGTTTTCAAGTTCAGCCTGTTTTACCGCAACAAATCCAGTGGTGAAGGATTCGCCTAAATATTGCTTACAGGCATCACTTTCTTCCATCGCCGCTAATGCTTCCTCTAATGTCAGCGGTAAACAATGGGTATTATTGCTACGGCTTTCATTGGCTTTACCTTGCACAGGAGTCGAAGGTTTTAGCGACTCAACCATGCCGATATAGCCACACAACAAGCTCGCGGCAATCGCCAAATAACAGTTAGCATCGGCGCCGGGAATGCGGTTTTCAATGCGACGGTTTTGTGGTGAAGATTCTGGAATGCGTAAACCACAGGTACGGTTTTCATCGCCCCATTCTAAGTTTACAGGTGCCGAAGTGCCGGGGAGGAAACGACGAAACGAGTTCGCATTTGGCGCCATCAGTGGCAGCAACTCAGGAATGAATTTTTGTAGGCCTGCAATATATCCCAAGAATAGCTTGCTCTTAGTCCCATCTTCATTGGTGAAAATATTCTTGCCCGTCTCTTTATTGATCACGCTTTGATGAATATGCATCGCACTGCCAGGCTCATCCGTCACGGGTTTTGCCATAAAAGTGGCGCAAACATCGTGCTTCAGCGCGGCTTCCCGTAAAGTGCGCTTAAAGATAAACACTTGATCAGCTAAAGATAATGCGTTGCCATGACTGAAGTTAATCTCCATCTGTGCGGGACCATCTTCATGGATTAAAGTATCGATATCTAAACCTTGAAGCTCACACC
Organism: Shewanella sp. SM69; assembly: GCF_025653985.1. Classification (NCBI taxonomy): domain Bacteria; kingdom Pseudomonadati; phylum Pseudomonadota; class Gammaproteobacteria; order Alteromonadales; family Shewanellaceae; genus Shewanella; species Shewanella sp. SM69. Next base: position 39,423 of record NZ_JAKKRV010000005.1, on the reverse strand, counting down.
AATCGTACATGTCTTCAAACATAGGATCGTATTCGTTGGCAGCATCAATAGAGAATGACTGGCGACCCGCTTCGGGGCGGCCTGAACGACCAATTGGAGGCTTTAGGGGTAAATCGTGGTCGTCACTACGACGAGTCAAATAGAACTCCATTTCGGGAGCGATAACAGGTTCCCAGCCCTGTTCGTCATAGAGAGACAAGACTTTTTTCAATACGTTACGTGGTGAAAGCTCAATAGGATTACCCATTCTGTCGTAGCAATCGTGGATAACCTGTGCCGTGGCTTCGATGGTCCAAGGCAACATAAAGACGGCATTTTCATCGGGTACACAAACAAAATCGATGTCGGCGGGATCGAGCAAACTGTAATAAATCTCTTCGTCGACAAAATCACCGGTCACAGTTTGCAACAACACACTTTCGGGCAAACGCATGCCTTTTTCATCGAGAAACTTATCGACTGGAGCAATCTTGCCGCGGGCGATGCCAGTCATGTCACTGATAACACATTCGACTTCTGTGATTTTTCGTTCTTTTAAAAAAGCGATTAGCTTATTCATTATTATTTCACTCGAGTTGTAGCCCTACGTCGGCATGCATCACCGAAAGCATTGAAAATGGAGAGGTAAAACGGATTCTCGCTCACCTTCCACTCTGGATGCCATTGCACACCGAGGGCAAATTCTTTAGTACCAATTACGGAGAAAGCCTCCACTAACCCATCTGGAGCATAAGCTTCTGGCCGCAACCCAACACCCAGGCGCTCCACGCCTTGAGTATGTACAGAGTTAATCTCTGCAGAGTTACGGCCCCAGGCCTCGTAAATAAGCCCCCCGGGCTCAACAGTAATACTGTGAGAAGCCCCATACTGCACATCTAAGGATGTGGTTTTATCTTCTCGATGTTCAATAAAGCCACCCACCTCATGGAGCTTCTGATGCAAACTGCCACCAAAAGCCACATTCATTTCTTGAAAACCGCGACAAATACCTAATACAGGTACCCCAGCAGCAATAGCAGCGTGGATCAGCGGCAAAGTTGTCGCGTCACGTTTAGGATCATGGTGTGTACCAAGCTCACTCGGCTGGCCTGCATAAAGATGGGGTTCTACATTAGAAGGAGAGCCAGTAAACAAAATACCGTCAAGACGATCTAAAATAGCGTCTATCGGTAAATCGCCACCTAAAGATGGGATCACTAACGGCCAGCCTTTCGCGCCATTAACTACGCCTAAAAGGTATTTTTCACCAACAATATTAAAGGGGTGTGATCCCAATTGTTGATTGCATGCAATAACACCTATGAGGGGTAAATCGGCTGACATATCTCACCTTTAGAATTGATTTTACTAGCATAACGAACACTTTGCCTTTAAATGTTCATTTTTTCACACAGTACACCGAAATTTAGCACTAGGCAAGAGGTTAAACACTTGTTAAAGGTTATTTAATCCACTTATTCTTAATAAGCATAAATAACATGTAGTTAAATGTATATTTACCCCATTTCTCGCTAATTCATGTATATAAACCAGCGGTTACACCAGCATAAAGCTCACTTTTTACAGGGTAAATTAAACCGTATTCGAACCAAATTTGAACCAATATTATTTACACAAAGAAGAGGATACATAACCAATATGACAGGGTTAGAAAGCAGGTAATACCAATCGTATTAAATATCTGTTCATTCAGCGGGAGTTCAACGTGCTTTAGACAAGGCGAAGGCTTGAAGGCATAGTGGTGCTCTGTCGAAAGCCTTAAACGCAGTATAAAGCGCGTTGAAACCCGCCCTTCGGGAGCCTCACAGGCATCCCACTCCCGTGTTGCATTGACTTAAAAGGGAATGACCATTTCTGCGTCAATGCGCCTTGGATTGAAATGCCTGTGAGGCTCTGAACTGATTAGATATTTAATGTGATTGGTATAAATACGCAGTAATGTTGAATAACAGTATTAGGCCACTCACTTTTAGCGAATAAGTGGCCTAATATGTTGAATAATAGGGTAAGTTAATGACTTAATTAGAAGTTTGCAGGCGTAGTCGCACTAACTAGGCGACAAGGTTCATCGAAGGGATTGCGGAATCTATGGGGCAATTCACTGTTAAAATAATAACTGTCACCCGCTTCCAAAATATACACTTCATCCCCAACAGTGAGTTCGAATTTACCTTCTATCACCATAGCGGCCTCTTCACCTTCGTGCTTTAGCATCTCTTCACCCGTATCTGAACCGGGTGGGTAAATCTCATTCATCACTGACATTGCGCGGTTCGGGTAATCACGGCCAATCAGTTTAAATTCAAGTGGTCCAGTACCGATATTCAGTAATTCATTGGATCGATAGACGACCTTTTGCTCACTATCCGTTGAGGCTTCAATGGAGAAAAAGTCCACTAAAGACATCGGGATACCCGACAGCACTTTTTTTAAAGAGCTGACTGACGGGCTAACACTGTTTTTCTCGATCATTGAAATCGTACTGTTAGTCACACCAGCACGTTTGGCTAATTCTCGTTGAGATAAGCCTTTCATTTTTCTAACAGTTTTGAGGCTGGCTCCAATATCCAAATTTCACATCCCCCTAAAGGCTCGGGTCAATCCCGATAGATGACGAACAGGTTGTTCAGGATAAACACCATCCAGAACGCATTTTCGCCCAAAAAGCGCGTGTTTTACTGCTTTCATTGTATTCTACATAAAAAGCGTGTTAAATAAAACGAACACTTTTTTGCGTCATGTTAAAAGTGTGATGAGTATACTGAGACAAGTCCAATTTACAATAAAAACAATTTTTGGGAGCCATAATGGCAAGCAAACCTCCAGTGCACAGCGAACAGTATCCACACTCTTATTATGTTGATACTGCTAAAGAAATTTATGCGCACCCACAACTAGAAGGCAATATCAATGCCGATGTCTGTATCGTGGGCGGCGGCTTTAGCGGTATCAATACCGCCATAGAACTCGCACTGCGCGGTATGAGTGTTGTGCTGTTAGAAGCGAGGCGAATTGGCTGGGGCGCATCGGGGCGTAATGGCGGCGAACTCATTCGCGGCATAGGCCATGACCCTTCGCAATTTCAAAGTGAAATCGGCACTGAAGGTGTTCAAGCAATTCAACAGATGGGCTTTGAAGCCGTCGAAATTGTGCGAAATCGCATACAAGAACACAGTATCGACTGTGATCTGCAAATGGGTTATTGCGACTTAGCGGTAAAACCTCGTCACATGGATGAGCTTGAAGAAGAATTTAGCGCACTCAAGGCCATGGGTTATCAGCAAGAAATCAAGCTGTTAACTAAGCCACAATTAGGTGAAGTCATAGGCTCAGATTTTTATCAAGGTGCGCTGGTAGATATGGGCAGCGGCCATTTACACCCGCTGAATCTTGCTCTGGGTGAAGCTCGCGTCGCCCGTAATCTCGACGCTAGGTTGTTTGAGTACAGCGCTGCTGAAAAAATCATTCAAGGCGCCAAACCTAAGGTCATTACCGCTAAGGGCGAAGTCACATGCCAATACTTAGTGCTGGCGGGCAATGCCTATATCGGCCACAAACTTAATAGCTTTGTAGGGGGGAAAGTATTACCTGCAGGCAGTTATTTATTGGCAACAGAGCCCTTAACTGAGGCCCAATGCGCGAGTATTATCCCGCAAAACATGGCCTTCGCGGATATGCGAATTGCCCTAGATTACTTTCACTTATCGGCAGATCGTCGTTTGCTATTTGGCGGCCTTTGTACCTATTCGGGTAAAGATCCGAAAGACATTGAAGCGGCACTAAGACCGAATCTTGAGAAAGTTTTCCCGCAATTAAAAGGGGTACGTATCGATTATGAATGGGGCGGCATGATAGGTATCGGTGCTAACCGTATGCCACAAATTGGTCGCCTTCCTGATGCAAATAATATTTTTTACGCCCAAGCCTATGCGGGACACGGCGTGAATGCCACTCACATGGCGGCAAAACTGCTTGCCGAGGCCATTTGCCAACAGGCGGGACATTTCGATGTATTTGCTAAAATCAAACACATCACCTTCCCCGGCGGCCCGACGTTCCGCTCACCTATGCTCGCTGCAGGCATGCTATATCACAGATTTAAGGACTTGTTTTAAGTCGCTTGTTACGCCTTGCCCACAGGATAAAAGGGATAGACCCAAGATAATGCACGACTAAAGCCACCAAGACGCCAAAGCCAATACCACTAGAAGTTAAAGGTATCCCTGGCTTAAAGTTACTGATGGTTTTCTCAAGATAATCAAAGCGAACAGGGTTAAACATATAGGCAGTTTTCTCAAACAAATTGCCCGTATTAAAAATCGCCACGCCCTGTGTTAACGCTTTATAAAGCGCCAGTGTCTGTACCTTTTGCTCAGCGTCGGCACGCACACTTGGCTCCTCATTTTGCTGGTGGCGGGCAATCATGGCATCAACATCGGCGTAATGATATTCCTTAGCCGTTGCCTCGTAACCTTCTACCTGCCATCGAGTCGATTCATAAAGGCCTGATAAAAATTGCTGATAATGATCAGCCAGTTGTGGTAACTGTAAGGCAATCACTAAAATAAATCCAAATACCAATTTATCGATCAATCTCGCTATCAAAGGTTTCTCCTTGGCATTTCGCCAAACGACGTAAAAGTCACATGATGTTCAACAAAAACCACGGCTAACTTAATTAATCTACAGCACTAATTTCAATGGTGATACTCAATTAACACTTATCGGCAGATCGTTACGGCTGCCCCAATCCGCCCATGAACCGTCATAGAGGATAGGATGTGTATGCCCCGCGGCGACCGAAGCTAAGATCAAAATACACGCCGTAATCCCAGAACCACAGCTGAATATCCTTGCGGATTTATCCGCTGCTAGCCCTTGATAAATAGACTGTAGCTCACTGACCGTTTTGATTTTATTACCATCGAGCACTTGAGCGAAGGGTAAATTAACCGAGCAAGGAATATGTCCTGAGCGCACACCTGGGCGCAGCTCACTCACTTGCCCTAAAAAGCGTGGCGCACCACGGGCATCGACAATCGCCGTTCCGGCATCTTCAATTCGTGATAACACGGCCTCGGCATCCATCACAAGCTCGGGGTGGTATTGCAGCACATCCGCCAAAGTATCGATATCCGTCGGGCCATAATCGACGCCTTCGGCTTGATAACGCGATGAGGTAATGCGGTCTTCTTCAATCCATTGAGGCAAGCCACCATCGAGTACATAGACTCGATTAAAGCCCATGACTTTAAAGGTCCACCACGCCCGTGGGGCTGAATAAATGCCTTGGTTATCATAGATAACGATAACACTGTCGGCTTCAATCCCAAGTTGCGCTATCCCTTGGCTGAATTGCTCAAACGTCGGCAAGGCATGGATTTGAGTTGAAGTTTTATCGCAAAACACATTTTCCAAGTCGAATCGACGTGAGCGCGGAATGCAAATAGGCTCATCGTAAACCAGAGGTTCTTTACCAATAACGGTTTCCATACTGGCATCGAGCAAGACTAAATGGGGATCGGTGAGGTGTGCTTCGAGCCACTGCGTACTAACAAGTGGGTATTCCATAGCGGGTCCTTTTACTGTTATCCAAATCTGCCGATAGTCTCTCACCAAATGCCGTAAAGCCCAAATATCAGCTTAACAAATTGTCTGCTTTGGTATTTCTTTAAAAACGTCGACTCGATTTTATGCGCTCAATCATTAGTGCATTCAATCATTAGATTGCGTCGAAGCCGCGTTTTGAAGAGAGTGCTTTCAAACTGCTCATTTTCAAGTTGCCGCTTTCGAAATAGCCGCTATTTAATGACTTCAATTTTCACATCAATCAAACCAGAGGAAGTGTTGCCTATGCTGCTGAACGCCGATTTAGACAAATCAATAATGCGGCCACGCACGAAAGGCCCTCTATCATTGATTTTTACAATCACACTTTTGCCATTATCGACATTGGTGACCTTAACACTCGAGCCAAAGGGTAACTTTTTATGCGCTGCTGTCTTTAATTTATGTTTGTAAAGTTCACCGCTGGCCGTCTGCTTATTCTGATGTTTATCCCCATAAAATGAAGCCTGACCAGCTTCCGTGAATCCCACCCAGTTTCCATTCTCACCCGTCTGCATTGAAGAACAGCCGGCCAAAAAGCTTAGCAATGCCAGTACAAATAGTTTGACGACATTGAACTGCCTAATTGGGTTTTGAAGTGTATTCACATGACACCCTCTCTAATGAGTGAACGCTTTGCTGACGAGCGAAAGGCTCAACAAAAGTCTCGGGGAAAATAACCAACAACCTTAGATGGCAAAGCTCTAAGCTTGCATTCTAAAAGATCAAAATAAGAAACAATAAATTTCCACGAGGCTACAGCAGTTGCACGCTAAAATCACGTATTTACAGGTGAATGCTCTTACGTTGAGATAAAATATGCAGTCATAACGAGGCTTTGTTTCCTAATTTAGATCGGTAAACAAAGCCCTAACGAGTTAACACTTCATGGATAATCTCAAATTTGGGTTCTTTACCACTTGGCCATGTAGGTTTCTTTATGGGGTTTTCAAAAGTGGTCAGCCAAATATCAAGATCACAGGAACCAGACAAACAACCCATAAACGCAAAATACATTCCACTATTTATCATGTGACGGGCAAACTGAATAGCATCTTCAAGAGTGCCCTCTTCCCAGTTATGTGTGAACGTTTCATCATCCCATACCCATTTAATGGGGACTCCACTTTCATCACAAGCGAAGAACCTTACATTTCGATAACCTTTACTTGCTGTTTTTAGAGAATTTATAAAACTTTCTCTGATGTTATCGAATCTTTTTTTAAACTCTTCAATATCTAGATCTTTGCTAATAAAGTTCTTCATACTTGCCCTAGAGGTAAATACTACCAACGGTATGACATAACCACACACAAAAAATTCTATCCAATGAGCCCAGTGACTGATGTCGTTTAGCTCTGTTAGAAGCTAATTATGCCAAAGATTGGTATTCATTGCTGCCATTATGAAACAACCTAATTTCGATACATTTTATTTCTTTTTTAGAGGAAATTAATTGCTCCACCAACCAAATATAACCGATTTCATATAGCTTATTTTGTAGGGAGAACAAATCATCTTCTGGCATATTGTCTATATCAACATTCAATAACCAATACCAATTAAAGGCTTTAAATTCATAAACATACTCAAATTCACATACTGCAGTTAAAAGCCATGCGCCATTCATCATAGAGGCGATGTCGACAAAAAAATCGCAATATGCCTCACCTTGATTTTTACAAGAAATCGCATATTCCCTAACAAGTTCCATAAAATCGGATTTGTAACTATCTAGAGCTTTACTGACAATTGCCCCAAACTCTTCTACATTGTGCATACTTGCCTTCTTATTCAATACTCTAAGCACCCTATAATATCACAAATAACTTACAACACTTTTCACACTATGCCACTACACTATGACTAAATTCATTAATGGTAATGTTTGAAAGCCACAAATTTATAAGCGATAACTTACGATATTTATGAAGCAGATAAGAATGGAAGTAAATTGAGATATTAATGGGAGTGTTTAAAGTCAATATTCTATCGGGTATAAATGAGCAACAACATTACGAATCAAGACGGTAACATTTTATTTACGGTAACAGATGCAGATTTTACAAGTGAAATATGGCTTAGAAAAATGGGGACGCCTTGAGCTACAAAAAATAAAAAACCTCTTTCCATGTAATATGAAAAGAGGTTTTAGTATTGAGCGAAAGCGGCTCCTTCTCTTATATAGACAAAAAAAGAGCGGTTATAGCACGATCCAAGTCGCTTTCAATTCTGTGTATTTGTCGAAGGAGTGCAGAGATTTATCTCGGCCATTACCTGACTGTTTATAGCCACCGAATGGCGCTGTCATATCGCCGCCATCATAATGGTTGATCCACACCATGCCAGAGCGCAGGGCTTTAGCGGTTTTATGGGCCTTGCTGATATCCGATGTCCACACGCCAGCGGCTAAACCGTAAATAGTATCGTTGGCTATCGATATCGCCTCTTCCATGCCATTAAATTCAATAACAGATAACACAGGGCCAAAGATTTCTTCGCTGGCAATTTTCATTTGGTTGTTTACGTTAGAAAATACCGTTGGCTGCACATATACACCGCCCGTGTCGGCCATAACTTGGCAGCCACCGTGGACTAAGGTCGCACCTTCGTCTTTACCCGCTTTGATGTAACTGAGTACTGTGTCTAACTGTTGTTTATCGACAACGGCGCCGCTTACAGTGGCGGGATCGAGTGGATGCCCCGGATGCCATGATGCTAACTCCTCAGCAATAAGCGCGATAAGCTCATCTTTCACCCCAGATTCCACCAGCAAACGCGAACCTGCGGTACAAACTTCACCTTGATTGAAGGCAATGGCTTCGGCCGCAGCAACAGCGGCAGCTTTCAGATCTGGCGCGTCATTAAAGACGATATTGGGGCTCTTGCCTCCCGCCTCTAACCACACGCGTTTCATGTTCGACTCACCAGCGTAAATCATTAATTGTTTAGCAATTTTGGTGGAACCTGTGAACACCAACGTATCCACATCCATATGCAACGCTAAGGCTTTACCTACGGTATGACCAAATCCTGGCAACACGTTTAATACGCCTTGTGGGATCCCAGCTTCAATGGCGAGTTGCGCCATGCGGATAGCCGTTAAGGGTGATTTTTCAGAGGGTTTTAACACTACACTATTACCCGTGGCCAGCGCGGGCCCGAGCTTCCAACACGCCATCAGCATTGGGAAGTTCCACGGAACAATCGCGGCCACAACCCCCACAGGCTCACGGGTGATCATGCCAATTTCATTGTGAGCCGTTGGCGCGAGTTCATCGTAAATTTTATCAATCGCTTCGCCAGACCAGCGAATCGCACGGGCAGCCCCCGCCACATCCACAGCCTTGGAGAAACGAATTGGTTTACCCATGTCGAGGGTTTCTAACAGCGCGAGTTCATTGGCATTTTCTTCCAGTAACTCGGCGAAACGTATCATCACTTGTTTGCGCTTTACCGGAGATTGCTGCGACCAAACACCAGACTCGAATACACTGCGGCCATTAGCAACCGCAAGATTAGCATCTGCAAGATCGCAACTCGCCACTTTTACCAACAAGCGACCATCAATAGGACTAATACAATCAAAGGTGTTACCCGAAACGGCATCTTGGTATTCGCCATTGATAAACGCCTTACCATTAATAGACAGGCTGGCAGCCAGACTTTCCCATTCGCTACGTTTCTTCGGTGTGCTCATGATGACCTCTTAATAATTCGTATAGGTGTGGTTTATCGTTCATCGACAAGAAAATAGTGGTCTGTGACGACTTTAACGCAAATGCTAAACATCATCACAGTCATAATCCGAGCTTCAGGTTACGCTGTTTAAGCAATAAAATTCAATATTTTTTACAAAAATAGCTTTTTTGCCACAAATAACTGCACACGGCTCTTCCATGTTCATTATTTCTAACATAGCATAGCAAATATTAGCCACCCTAAAACAAGACCTGAAAATACAGGACAAGGTAGACACTATGGCCGATTTGCCGCTCAATTCCTCAAGCGCACCCTCACTTGAACATTTCTGGATGCCTTTTACCGCCAACCGCCAATTCAAAACCAACCCGCGATTACTCACCAAAGCGGAAGGCATGTATTACACGGATATTGATGGTAATAAGGTATTAGATGCCATCGCCGGTTTATGGTGTTGTAACGCAGGCCATGGTCGCAAAGAAATCAGCGAAGCGGTCAGCAAACAAATTAAAGAGATGGACTACGCGCCCTCCTTCCAAATGGGTCATCCTATCGCCTTTGAACTTGCCGAGCGGTTAGTCGAGCTCAGTCCTGAGGGATTGAACAAAGTCTTCTTTACTAACTCAGGTTCTGAGTCCGTCGATACTGCGCTTAAGATGGCACTTTGCTATCACAGAGCCAATGGTCAAGCCTCACGCACCCGCTTTATCGGGCGCGAAATGGGTTACCACGGTGTCGGCTTTGGCGGCATCTCTGTGGGTGGATTAAGCAATAACCGCAAAGCATTTAGCGGCCAATTATTGCAAGGCGTCGATCACTTACCGCACACCTTAGATATCCAAAATGCGGCATTTACCCGTGGACTCTCGCACTTTGGCGCTGAAAAAGCCGAAGTATTAGAACAACTAGTGACCCTGCATGGCGCCGAGAATATTGCCGCCGTGATCGTTGAACCAATGTCAGGCTCAGCAGGGGTGATATTGCCGCCACAAGGTTACTTAAAACGTCTGCGTGAAATCACTAAAAAGCACGGCATCCTACTGATTTTTGACGAAGTCATTACCGCTTTTGGCCGCGTTGGCGCCGCTTTTGCGAGTCAACGTTGGGGCGTTATTCCAGACATGATCACCACTGCTAAAGCCATCAATAACGGCGCCATCCCTATGGGCGCAGTGTTTGTGCAAGATTTTATCCACGACACTTGCATGCAAGGCCCCACAGAACTGATTGAGTTTTTCCACGGTTACACCTATTCAGGTCATCCAGTCGCAGCCGCCGCCGCACTTGCCACACTATCGATTTATGAGAATGAGCAATTATTCGAACGTAGTTTTGAGCTTGAGCGCTACTTTGAAGACGCCGTGCACAGCCTCAAAGGGTTGCCGAATGTGATTGATATCCGCAACACAGGCTTAGTGGCGGGGATTCAATTCTCCCCTAACGCTCAAGGCGCGGGTAAACGGGGTTACGGCGTGTTTGAACACTGCTTCCGCCACGGCACTTTAGTGCGAGCCACGGGCGACATCATTGCCATGTCACCGCCACTGATTGTCGATAAACGCGAGATTGACCAAATGGTTAATAGCCTAAGCGATGCCATTAACGCCGTTGGATAATAGCACCAGCGGTTCGTTCCACTCTCACATTTAACACCCCGCTGCGGCGGGGAACTTCAAAGGTTAACTATGCTCAAGATCACTCATTTTGTTAATGGTCAGCACACCCCTGCCAGTATAAGAACCCAAGATATTTTTGAACCCGCTACGGGTGAGCTACGTGGCCAAGTCTCACTGGCAAGCGAAACCGAAGTCGGCGAAGCCATCGCAATCGCAAAAAATGCCTTTGAAACCTGGTCGCAAGTCACGCCGCTCAACCGTGCTCGAGTGCTTTTTAAATTCAAAGCCTTAGTTGAGCAGAACCTAGATGAAATGGCGCAGCTTATCACCCGCGAGCACGGCAAAGTGATAGACGATGCTAAGGGCGAGTTGATCCGAGGTCTCGAAGTGGTCGAATTTGCCTGTGGTATTCCGCACTTGCTTAAAGGTGAACACACCCAGCAAGTGGGTGGCGGCGTCGATTCTTGGTCAGTTAATCAAGCTTTAGGTGTTGTCGCAGGCATAGCGCCCTTTAACTTCCCCGTGATGGTTCCCATGTGGATGTTCCCAATCGCGATTGCCTGCGGTAACACCTTTATTATGAAACCTTCAGAAAAAGACCCAAGCTCGGTGATGCGGATTGCCGAGCTGCTTAAAGAAGCGGGTCTTCCCGATGGCGTGTTTAACGTGATTAACGGCGACAAAGAAGCCGTCGATACCTTACTCACCCATAAAGATGTGCAAGCGGTGAGCTTTGTAGGCTCAACTCCGATTGCCGAATACATCTACAGCACAGCCTCTAAACATGGCAAACGCGTGCAAGCCTTAGGCGGCGCGAAAAATCATATGTTACTCATGCCAGATGCGGATTTAGATCAAGCCGTGAGCGCCTTAATAGGCGCAGCTTATGGCAGTGCTGGCGAGCGTTGTATGGCAATTTCAGTCGTACTCGCGGTAGGCGATGTGGGCGACGCGTTAGTGGAAAAACTGCTACCGCAAATCCAAACCTTAAAAGTCGGCAACGGCCTAACGCCGGAGATGGAAATGGGCCCGCTGATCTCAAAACAACACCTTGCCAAGGTCACCCAATATGTTGAAGCCGGTGTGCAAGAAGGTGCAGCGCTGCTGGTCGATGGCCGTAAACTGAGTGTTGAAGATCATCAGCAGGGCTATTTTCTCGGCGCCTGTCTATTCGACCATGTCACGCCTGAAATGAGCATCTACCGCGAAGAAATCTTTGGCCCAGTGCTGGCGATTGTGCGCGTGAAAGATTACCCAACGGCGCTTGAGCTGATTAACCGACACGAATTTGGTAATGGCACGGCGATTTTCACCCAAAGTGGTGAAGCGGCGCGACATTTCTGCCACCACGTACAAGTCGGTATGGTTGGAGTGAACGTGCCGATCCCAGTGCCGATGGCGTTCCACAGTTTTGGCGGTTGGAAGCGATCACTCTTTGGGCCGCTGCATATGCATGGCCCCGATGGCGTGCGTTTTTATACCAAACGTAAGGCTATTACTGCCCGCTGGCCCGTAGGCAAACAGACTCAAGCCGAGTTTGTGATGCCAACGATGAAATAGCCGAATATCAGCTCAACAAGGAAATCGCAAATGACTGTGAGTATCAACGCCATTATTCGCTTTGCTACGGTGCAAACACCCGTCGAAACCTACCAGTTACCGGCGGAAAAGTTGTTAACTGGCAATCCAACTCAAGGGCTAGAGAATCATTATTCTAGCCCTTGTGATCAATTTCACAGTGGAATTTGGCAAAGTGAATCAGGCGCTTGGAAAATAAACTACACTGAATACGAGTACTGCGAAATCCTCGAAGGGATGAGTGTTATCACCGATCTTCAAGGTCAATCGCAGACTTTCACTGTGGGTGACAGGTTTATCATACCCGCGGGTTTTCAAGGCACTTGGGAAGTCGTGGAGCCCTGCCGCAAGGTTTACGTCATTTACGAACAAAAGTGAGATCAACGAGGCTGATGTTAGCCTCAAAAAAGCTAAGTTATCTTAGCAATAACTCGCCATGAGGTCACAGCAACGGGTTTTCCTAGGCTGTTGTTTGGCAAACCAACGGATGCACTGGCGCGATTGAATAACCATGGTCGCCAGTAACACGTCCGAGTCAACAAAGAAAATGGGAGAAATACCGTGCATAATAATCTGAAAAAAAAACGGCTGGTACAGCTTGTCGGACTCGCGCTAACCACGACCCTATTCTCCGGCATTGCCGCCGCCGAAGTGACAGGGGAAATTAGTCTTACTAACGACTATCGTTTTCGCGGCGTATCACAAACCGCTGGCGATCCTGCCCTGCAAGGCGGTATTGATTGGAGCTTCGACTCAGGTTTCTCTGTCGGCGCTTGGGCAAGTAACGTGGATTTTGATGAGCCAGGTTATAACGGCCCAGCGATCGAATACGATTTCTATGTCGCCTATGGTGGTGAGATCAACGAAGATCTGACCTACGACATCACCCTTAACCGTTATAACTACTCAGGCGAGAGTGATATAGGTTATTTCGAAGTGATTACGGGTATGGAATTTAAGGGCTTTCGCCTAGCCTATTGGTTTACCAATGATTACGGTGGTACTGACTTAGATTATCACTATGGAGAACTAAACTACTCCTACGAATTTGTTGAAAACTGGAGTATCGATCTGCACTACGGCTATAACGTGGGTGATGCCTTAGATGATGGTGAAGGTTTTGATAGCTACTCTGATTACTCTGTTGGCGTATCGACCGAATTGGCAGGCTTTGGGCTTTCTCTCGCTTGGTTAGGCACAGATCTCAGCGGTGACCAAAAAGTCTCTGACGGTGCATTCAAAAACTCAGATACCGTGCTTGCGAGCGTAAGCTACGCGTTCTAATTTCGCCTTAGCTTGGTCCAACTAATACACAAAAAAGCCCTCATCATCGAGGGCTTCTCAAACAGACTTGACTACCAACTACGCATTTTATGGCCTTTCACCGCGTAGAAAAGGATGAACAAGTAGCATGGCAACATCACAATATAACCGCCCTGCATTCCCATATCTGTCGCCGAACTCATTAACCCCCAAGACACTGGACCAAAGGCGCCACCTGCAATCCCCATGATGAGAAGCGCAGAACCTGTACTGGTCAATTTACCCATACCAGATAAAGCTAGCGGCCACACCGCAGGCCAAACAATCGCATTAGCTAAACCAAGAAAAGCAATCATCAACAAAGTATCGGGCAGCGCCACACCGCCAAAAGGCACTAACAAAACATTAGCAATAGCGTAGGAATTATTGTCGCCAAACAAAATACCGCATGTCAGTAACAAACCCAGAATAGCCGACACCATCAAAGCCTTAGGTTGTGAAATAAAACGAGGAATTAACAGGATACCTAAAGAATAACCCAACACCATACACACCATAGTATAGGAAGTCATAACACCGTATGACTCTATGCCTAAAGACAAAGCAAATGTACCAATGGTATCGCCAGCAATAACCTCTACAGCAACATAAACAAACAGCGCTAACACGCCAAAGGCTAAGTTAGGGTGAGATAATGCCGCTTTAAGTTGCCCTTTATCAGTATTTTCAGCAGATTCATCTTCATTCAACAACTCTGGCAAAGGTGATTTTTTTACCGCGAGCGCTAAGATACCGATAAAAATAGCCATGCCTAAATAGGGAAATACTAAACCGTCAGCCATTTCTTCAATTTGCACTTGAGTTAGCTCAGTACCAATACGGTCTTTAAAGCTGTCTAAAATCAACGCCGAAAACACCAAAGGCGCAATCACACCCGCACCTTTATTCAAAATACCCATCACACTGACACGGGCGGCCGCAGATTCTTCAGGCCCCAAACGCACCACATAAGGGTTAACCGCAGTTTGTAATAGGGTTTGGCCTGCGCCCATCACTAATTGGGCGAAAAGGAATAAGGCAAATATTTGTGTTTCCGCAGCAGGGATAAACAGTAAGCCCGCCAACATCATCACGCCCATGCCTATCGCCATACCATTCTTATAGCCGACTTTGCGAATAAGCCAAGCGGATGGCAAGGCAGTAAAGGTCACTGCAATGTAAAAAGAAAACAGGATCAACGACGCTTGAAAGGGATTGAGTTGCAATATTTGTTTCAAATAAGGCATCAAAGAACCATTCAACCAAGTGGCGAATCCGAGGATGAAAAAGAGAGCGGCCACTATGGCCATGGGGAGAAAGCTGCTTTTCTGCTGGCTTTTATCGAGTGTCATTTCCATAAACCTGCTTCTTATAGTAATTAATTATTTAGGTGATAACGGGGTTTAAATTAATGCCTAAGTTCCCGAATATCCGTATCGCGACTCGTCCGCAATGGCTAATGTTATCATCCAAACGCACCATTGTTTCAGTGATGTTAAAACAAATAACACAAAAAGACAACGCTGTCATTTAATAAATTCTCGCGAATATTCCCTCGTAATCGTTAATTAGCCGACAGCTAAGTTGTAAGTAAGTAATGACTCACATTCAGAAAATAATGTAAAAAAAGCCGCAGACACTGAGTGCGTGCGGCTCAAGCTATTAAGCAAACAGACTAAATTCTGACAAAAATATTGCGGCGATACATCCAATATAACACCAGCCACTGCACCGCAAGCAAGCTGATAACCGCAGCTAACGCTTGAGCATTTTCAGGCAAGGCCATCACTAAGCCGCCAAACACGCTTTGGGCGATATATTTCCAATCCACTAAACTCGAGGCTAGGTAAATAATGATGGCGTTGGTGCCTATCACCACAAAGAAAAATGCGGCTTTTTGCCACTTAAGCACATCGACTAAGGCATAGAATACCGCCAGCAGGATCATGCTCCAGCCCGACGTCACCAGCACAAATGAACTGGTCCATAGCTCTTTATTGACCGGAATAATAAGATCCAACAGCCAACCTAAGGCTAAGCAAGCACCACCCGCTACGGCGAGTAATCCCACTTTGACCCACTCACCTTTAGGATGGGATTTAATAATAAAGTGGCCGACAAACACACCCGCTAACGCATTGACTATGGCGGGGATGGTCGACAGTAAACCTTCAGGATCGGGCGTGCGCCCCTGATAGCTTATGCCGGGTAGTAAAACTGAATCGACATAGGCATTGATGGATTGCGTTGGCGAGAGGACGCCCGCCTGTCCACCGGGGAAAGGCAACCAAAGTTGCATTGCGCCATAACCGAGTAAAATGCCCAAGGCGACAATAACTTGCGTTCGTAGACTCGTATGCCACACCAGTAATGCGGCAAAGAACCATGCAAAGGCGATTCGACCTAACACACTGGCATAGCGAATTTTTTCAGGATCGGCAGGTACACCTGTTCCCCAACCGTGATTGTATAAAATGCCCAGTAGCAGCAATAAAAAGAGTCGTTTAATCCCATGCCGATACACAGGTAATCGATCCTTCATCGGTAATTTATCTAAACGTTTGGGAGATAAACCTAAGGCCACACCAGAGAGGAAAATAAACAGCGGAAAAATCAAATCGTAGAAGTGAAAACCATGCCATTGGCTATGGTGCATTTGTTCATCACCCCATTGCCAACCTGCCCAGCCCGTTAAAATAAGCAAGCCCCCAAACAGGGCCTCACCGCCCAAAATCCAAAACATATCGAAGCCGCGCAGTGCATCCAGAGACATCAACCTAGGTTTATTCACCTTTACTGGCACAATCGCGTTTGTCTGTGTAGTCCCCATGCCATCATCCTTTATTATTGTTATTAAAAGTTTTTATAAAAGTTGAGCAAAACTAATACTGTATAAAATTAGTGTTGTACAATAAAAAAACTTAGCCCCTGTCATCAAAATACGACAAGGGCTATACCCAAGCTACCTGAAGATACGAGTTTCAGAGCGCCTAGGGTGCTTCAATTCAAGGCGCATCAATGAAAGAATGTCGGCCACCTTTTGAATTGATGCAAAACGGAAGTGGAGCGCCCTAGGCACTCCGTCCCGGCGGGTTTTAACGCACTTTATACTGCGTTGGTTATTTTTAACTTAGTCCACTAGGTCTGCAAATAACCGCAATCGCCATGGATGGCGTGAATGCCATTTATGCAGGAGCAATAAATGGCATTGCCTAAAGTGCGTTAAATTCCCGCTGAATCCTGCATTTTCAGGTAGTTTGGGTATAGATGTTAAAAATCACCTAAACTGCGAAAGCGATTTAAGGGTGTGCCCCTATTGCCTGGCCCGCATAAATCGGCCCTGAATAGACTGCCCGTCCCGCAATGTAGTTTGCCTGCACTTTGTTCTGCGCATCGAGCAAAACAAAATCAGCCCTATGTCCCAGTGCTAAACGGCCAGCTTTATGCTCAATTCCGAGGAACTGTGCGGGATATAACGCCGCCATTCTCAAGGCTTCCGCCAAAGGTAAACCTAACAAGTTCACCGTATTATTGACCGCAGTCGCCATATCGAGCACACAACCCGCCAGCTCACCTGTCACGGCATTTAATCTGTCGCCGACTCTCAGCACTCGAGTACCAAAAAGCTCAAAGCTAGTCTCATCGTCCATACCGACAGGCGGCATAGCATCGGTGACTAACATCATTTTGCCCCTCGGTTTTGCCCGTAGTGCGACCTTTGCCGCAGCGGGATGCACATGGTGACCATCGACAATCAAACCACACCAAGCGGTTTCACTCTCAATCGCCGCGCCAACCATGCCAGGCTCACGGGAACCCAGAGGAGACATCGCATTATAAAGATGGGTAAAGCCCGTCGCGCCTGCCGCTAATGCCGCAACCACAGTATCGTAGTCGGCATTAGAATGACCCAAACACACCTTAACGCCCGAGGCGACAAGCGTGCGGATCACCTCTGGTGACACATTCTCAGGCGCAAGCGTGACCACTTTAATCCCCAGATCTTGACGACAAAATACGGCGAGTTCAGCCTCTGTGATTTCGCGAATAAAGCCCTGCGGATGTACACCTTTTTTAGGCACAGATAAATGTGGCCCTTCAAAATGCACCCCTAAAACACCAGCGCTACCTTTGACTAAAGCCTCGGCCACTGCATCGGCCGCATTTGCCATCACGCTGACATCATCGGTGATAAGCGTGGGTAAAAATCCCGTCGTACCAAAACGCGCATGGGCACGGCCGATAGTCTCAATGCAATCAACACTCGGATCGGCATTGAATAACGCCCCGCCGCCGCCGTTCACTTGCACATCGATAAAACCAGGCACCAGCGTTCCAGCTTGGCGGATTTCCTTCGCGCCAACAACCGTATCAAACGCCAGAATGTGCCCGTCTTCAACAGTCACAGGAACATCTTGATGGAAATATTCACCATCAAAAATACGCTCGGCGATCAAGGTGATTTTCATCGCAAACCTCTTTCAATAAATAACGTGGTTAGCTTAAGGCTAAAATTAGGTTAACCGCGTGGGTTTAGCTGCAGATGCTTAATCGTGCAGCCTACCTAGACCTCTTAGACTTTGCCACTTAAAGCTAGGCAGCTTAAAGCGTTTGGGTCACTTTTTTAAGGCCAGCCGGTTGATCGGGATCGATACCGCGGGCAATCGCAACCACTGCCACATCGATATAGAATCGTTGTAATAACGCTAACGGAGCAACACGAGGGTGAATGTCGGTCGAGGTTTGATTCAGATGCACTAAATCGGCGCCGCGTTGGCTCACGTTTTCAATTTGTTCAATATGGCTAGCGTAGGATTCATCGCCAATGCACACATCAACAATAGTGAGTTTTTTCTCAACTAAGGTCACAGGACCGTGGAGGAACTCGGCGCTACTGAATGCTTCAGCATGAATTGAACACACTTCTTTTAGCTTAAGCGCGATTTCCTTAGATACCGCATAACCTAAACCACGGCCGAGTACGACTAAGTTCTTCACGTCAGCAACGGATTCTGGCGTGAGTTGTGGCTCAGCATCCACCGCCGTTTGCAGCGCTTGGGGTAAAGACGCTACGGCGCTAGCGAGCGATTCGCTTTGAGTCCAAGCGGCGGCGAGTTGTAAAATCGCCGACAAGGTCGCGAGGTAACTCTTAGTCGCAGCAACGGCTTTTTCTTCACCTGCACGTAAAGGCACAACGACATCGACGATATCTTTAATCGGTGCACTTTCATCATTCACTAAGGCAACACAGAAAGCACCAGCATTTTTTGCCATACGCGCCTGCGCTAAAATGTCAGGGCTACGGCCAGATTGTGAAATCACAATCACTAACGCGCCTTCGAGTTTCAAGGTTTTACCATACACACTCGCCACTGAAGGTGCGGCGGCGAAGGTCGGTACACCCGCTTCAATTTCAAATAAGTATTTAGCGAACACTCCCGCATGATCCGATGAGCCGCGACCTACTATCATCACAAAACGAGGGGCGAAGGCGCGCAGTTTCTCACCTAACTGCTGCATGATGTCAGCGTTAGCTTCTAATTGACCCGCAATTTTTTGCGGTGCAGTGCGCGCTTCTTGTTCCATAATAGTGTTTGTCATGTCTTTTACCTTCACGTTCAAATACAGGATTTGGCTTCAGTGCCTATGTGCACTGACAACGACTTATTAAATTCTTGCTGGGCGAAATACATAGCACCGAGTTCGGGTGGTGCTAAGGTTTCTGAAATCTTAGCGACCACATCGGCACCGAGCCAAGCTTGTAAAGGCTCAGCAAGACCACCGATCATAGAAAAACGCACCGGATTTAAGCTAAATAACTTACGCGCCATTTCGCTAATATAATCAGCACCTTCTTGCACTATGGCAGTCGCGACTGCGTCACCTTCATTGGCACAATCGAGTACGCTTCTGGCTAATGCGGCGTAGCAACTTGATGATTTACCCGCTAGATTTTCGACAATGCCTAGCGCATCGGTGACACCAAACTCATTCAACAGCATATCGGTTAATCGAGTTGGTACGGCAAAGCCATCGAGTGCTAACAGCACGTGTTCCGCAGCTTTTAATCCAAGCCAAGCACCGCTGCCCTTATCGCCCAATGCAAAACCATAACCACCAATACTCAAGCTGGTATCACCAACATGGGCATAACCGCAAGAGCCAGTACCCGTGATGATCACCGCGCCATCGGCACCGCGGTGGGCACCAATACAAGCCGTATGCAAATCGGTAGTGACATACATGGCTGCAAAAGGATGCTGCCAGTTGATAACATCTTGATATAACCTAGGGACATTTACGCCAGCAAGACCAAGACCCGCCACCAGCAAGTGACTATCGCTCTCGTTCATGCCCGCATCCAGCAACGCTAGGCGAGTCGATGCTTCAATGGATTCAAATGTTTGTGTGAGACCATGCAGTGGATTTGCGCGTCCAGCAACACCTGTCCCTAAAACGGTACCGTCTGCGCAGTAAATGGTGGCGCGACATTTACTGCCGCCGCCATCTACACCTATAAACAGTTGTTGATCTTTTGTCTGGACTAACCCCATGACACCCCTCTTCACCTATCAATGCAGCGCTACCGTTGCTTATTATTTGCCGTTAATACAGCGCTCAACTTTAGTTAACTCAATGTTACAGCAAGAATGACAGCGTTGTCATTTACTTTTTTAAGTGATTTATGATCTAAAATCAAATTTAGGTAATCACTGACACAGAAAAACGAAAAGGCTGTATTTTATCTTTAAAATACAGCCAGATATAAAAATCGATTTAGTTAACGATTAAACTTCGGCCTTTACGAATACCATCGGCAGCTATGGCGCGGATCTCAATCGGTGCAGTGACCGCCTGTCCCGCTTGATAAGCTTGCCATTGGCCATTTAGGCTTCGGTATTCCAGTTTGAGCCCGGGATAGGCGATATTAGCAAACAGCTTACCGTCACGGATCTCGGCGCCGACCGTCGGTACGCGATAATCAATCCCCGCTTTATCTAGCTTGATAAACTCTTTGTGGCCCAAGGTATTCGCAAGTTGTTGCCACTCCTTTGCCTGTGCATCACGCATGGCTAAGGTAAAAGCCCCCGAGCTTTGGTTATACACAGCGCCTTGATACTGATAAGGCACTTCCCACGCGGCTTGATGCCAAGCACGCTCGGCCAGCATCAACAAACGCGGAAACACCATGTATTCAATCGTATCGTCACTGCGAATCGACTCACTCCAAATCTGCCCTTGCAAGCCAGTAAAAGGTTTGCCTTTCTCCCTTGGACCCGAGACTTTTTTACCCGCCTCATCAAGTTTTACTCTGTCATCCGCTTCGAATGGCTGATTTTCAATATCGGTCCATTGCTCGGCGTTAGCGGCTAAATTATCAGGCATAAAGCTAAAGACTTTATGGCTGTTGGTCGCACGACTCGCCCAGTAATAACCATGCTCCTTAGGGTCGGCCTCATAGGGGAAATCAAAGTACAGCACCTCAGGATTAGAGAGCACGGTTTCCCAACCAAGATTCGCCTGCTGATTGGCGCGCGAATGACCTTTATGGGCAATCACGTCCCAAATATTAGACTGCACTTTAGCGGGCATATTCTCAGGGCGAACATGGCTCATGCCATCGCTCCATCCTGCTGCTTCAATGCCTTTGGCCGCTAACATAGTCGAAATTCGTTCAATAAAATAAGCACCTAAGTCATCTATCGACTTAACGCCTTTATCGTTATTGGCGACAAATGCTAAACATTGGGGTGATTGTTTCCAAGCTCCCGCCGTTTCATCGGCACCAATGTGGTAACGCGTCAATGGTTGACCCGCGGCTTGGTGTAACTTGGCTATTTCATCAATCACTTTATCGACAAACTGATAGGTCGATTCCATGCACACGTTAAGCGTATTGTCGTCGTAATATTGCACTGAAGAATAAACCGTTTTGTCGTTTGCATCGGATAACAAATATTGCTCAGCTGCAGTGGTTTGCCCTTCAGCTTGCAATTGACGATCGCCCGCATCTAACGCTTTTATCGCTGTGCTGGCTTGATTTGCCGTTTCCTGCACAGGGACAACCTGCACTTTGCCCGTGTTTTGAAGCTCTACGTCTTCAGCCTGTAATCGACGAAAACGCGCATCCATCGCTTTAATCGCAGCGCGGCTATGACCCGGCATATCCATTGATGGGATCACTTGAATTTGACGCGCCTCAGCATATTTCACTATGTCGATATAATCTTGTTTAGTGTAATAGCCATTGACACTAGTATCGCCAAACGG
The DNA here is from genome assembly GCF_025653985.1 of Shewanella sp. SM69. Classification (NCBI taxonomy): domain Bacteria; kingdom Pseudomonadati; phylum Pseudomonadota; class Gammaproteobacteria; order Alteromonadales; family Shewanellaceae; genus Shewanella; species Shewanella sp. SM69. The sequence continues at coordinate 17,347 of NZ_JAKKRV010000005.1, read as the reverse complement.
TCCACTGCCTAACTGCGGTAATAAGCAGGAATTTTCATCTAAATCATGGCAACGTTTACTGCCAATGTCGGTTAATTCAGGCAGACCATCGATTTCTAAACGCCAACCTTCATCGTCAGCCATGTGTAAATGCAGTTTATTGAGCTTATAAGCCGCCATTTGGTCGAGCAAATCCAGCAACAATTGTTTGCTGTGGAAATTACGTGCCACATCAATATGCATACCACGGAACGGATAACGTGGGCTGTCTTCAATGGTCATGGCATTCACTTTCAGCGAATTCACATCCACAAGGCTTGCTAATGATGACAAACCGTAAGAGAAGCCCGCCGAATCATTGGCAGCGATCACAATTTCAGTTGGCTGAATATCTAAGCGATAACTGCCCTTATCCCCTTTTTGGCTGGCAAATTTCACCGTAATGCCACTCGCAGATTCAGCCACACCCAGGCGAGCTAAACGTACCACCGCCGCCGCAACTTGACTCTTTTGCTCTGGGTTATCTTGCTGATATTCGAGCTTAATACCACCAGCAAGGGATACTGGTGTATCGGTTGAATAGATCTTCACCTTTTGTGGCGTTGGGATGATGGTATCCACAGCCAAGGCAGCATCTTCACTCACGCTTTGATTAGCTTTAAATAATTGCGCGGCATCGGCTGGCGCGAGTTTATCCGTTTCAGTGCGTTGATATTGGGTTTTAAAATTCGTAAACCCTTCAACATACGGACGCGTCTCTAAACCCGTTTCGGCATCTTTACCCACTTGAGTGCTGGCGATAATGACGGGTTCTAATCCTTTTGCTGCGAGGTAATAGTTTGGCATAGCGTCGGTTTCAGCCAATTGCCACGGCTCACCACGGAATGTCAGTTGCTTTTTCTCGCCCTTAATAAATCCCTTAAAAGCGGCCGTTGGCGTAATACGATGTAAATCGCCTTTAACGTGCGTTATCGTCAATTCACCGCTTTCAACCGATTGCACTGGGCGCATTTGGCTTAAATAAATTTCCCAATCTTGGCTGGCTAAATCCATACCGGGCACGAAATCAATTTGAGCGACAAAACAGCGACCATCGGCTTTATCTTTTAGGCACTTATCGTCTGGCACATTGGTCACAACACGGTAAGTTACGACTAACGAATCCCCGAGTTGTTGTAACTGCGCTTGAGTTAATGCGTCCTGAGCTTGCTGTGTTTGAGCCACAGCCTTATCGGCTGACGCTGCGGAAGGCGTCACAGGCGCCTCGGAACAGGCCGTTAATCCTAAAGCCAGTAAAATGGCGCTTGCTGAGAGTGTTTTTTTCATGATTATCCTTATCTAGCTCCAGAAATGGCTACAATCTGAAGGAAGTTACTAACGTCCGCAGTCTTTCCCCTTGGTGAAACAGTCGCTCGCTCGAGTGCGCTAAGTGCTCGCTATCGAGTGAGGCTGAACCTGAGACATTGGCAAGATCATTTAACGTACGAGAAATCGCTTCGGTGACGCAGGTTTGCTCCTGTGCCGCATGGGAAACTTCGATGTTCATATTACTGATATTTGAGACTAAATCAGTCACTTTAGTAAGCACTAACTTAATTTCTTCTGAGCGGTTAACGCCCTGAGTTGAGAGGGCTTGGCTCGCTTTCATCACAGTGACAGTTTCAGCCACTCGGCTCTGGACCTGCTGGATCATTTTCTGGATCTCACCAGTTGCCTGTTGGGTTCGGCTCGCCAGCGTACGCACTTCGTCGGCAACCACAGCAAAACCGCGCCCTTGTTCACCCGCCCTTGCCGCTTCAATGGCAGCATTAAGCGCCAGTAAGTTGGTTTGTTCGGCAATACTGTTGATGACTACAACGACTTCATCAATCTTTTGCGTTTCTTGCTGTAACTGTGAGACGGACAATGCCGAGCGGGCTAATTCAGATGCCAGTTTACGAGTAATGTCTAATCCCGAATCGAACTGCCGCTGGCTGTCATCGACCGCTTTATCGGCCTGACTCGCCGCATCCGCGGTGCGTTTCGCATTAATGGCGACTTCATTGGCACTGGCGCTCAGCTGAGTTACAGCCGTCACTGCCGCCTCGGTTTCTTTTAATTGGGTTTGCACACGATCATTGTTGGTTTGCGACAGAGACCCCAGCGCTTTGGCATCGCCCAGTAATTGCCCTGAGGTTTCGTGCACTCTGGAAATCGTGCCGTGAATTTGCTCAACAAAACCATTAAATGCCTTGGCAAGCTGACCAATCTCATCCTGACTCTCGACGGGTAATCTGTGGCATAAATCACCGTCACCGCTGGCAATTTCTTCCATAGCACGGACCACATTCCCAAGTGGATTAATCACTAAACGTTTAAGAATAATGAAGATAACAATTAAACTGCCACCGAGAATTAACAACGCCTGCAAGAAATAACCTAAGAGTAAATCTGACAACTGAGCGCGAATAGGTAACATAGAAAACTGAATGACCAATTGGCCCGTTGGGTTACCTTGCTCAGCAAATTGAATTTCACGTTTCACTAGATACTCATCGGCCACTGTTTGAGCCTGTTGACTCTCGGCTAATACTTTACCGCGATGGTCACTCACGATAATATGATAAATTTGCGCAGATTTAAGCATCACAGATAGCACTGCACGGATCTGCTCATAGTCGTAGGTGAAGATGGGCTGCGCCATGGTCACTTGTAAATTGGCGACGGTATTTTCTTCAAACTCAGTTTCACTGGCAGCCAATTTATCGCTCGCCAACCAGTAAGATGCACCGAACAGAACGCTAACAATCATAAAAATTGCTGCCGCTAATCCAATCTGTACTTTTAAGGCTAATGTTTTCATTATTTTGCACCTTGCATACTAAAAAGATCTAACCATAATTCTGTGCGTTCTATTGGTGTTAATGGACTTAAATCAGGTGTATCAAGACGGATAATCACCCGTTGTTCAAACTTAGCCTCACGATACAGTTGCTCAATTTTAAGCTCGCGATTAAACATCTCATCAAAAGAGCCGTCGCTTACCATACTTTCAAGCCCGGCTAAAATGGCCGCAGCAAGTTCGGGGCGCTTAGGGGAAACAAAGAAATAAGCTGGCGAACGATATTGCAGCAGGATATGGCTATCGACCTTAAGTGCGGGATCGGGGTGATTTGCGAGTTCTTCGCCAATTTCCTGGGCGCCGAGGGCAAGATAATCGAAACGCCCGCCTTCTAACATGGGGTATAAATTGGTGTACTGATAGCTAGTGACGACGGGTAATCCATTGGCTTCTAAAATCGTTGCATCGGGCCAATAACGATTTTGCCCCGCCTTTAACTGCCTAAAATCCGCCATGGTTTTCACATTAGCAAATCGTGCCTCATCCGATTTACGGATAATCAGCAGCCGATTACCGAGTAACCCTTTAAACAATGGAATGCGCACGGGAAGCACAGTTTCTTCCAATTCCTTTGAGGTCATGCTCCAAAACACGTCGACTGTCCCAGCGAGTGCTTCTTCGACCTTGCGCTTTTGATTCATTTGAGTCGACATTTCTTGCGCTTGATAACCCGAATCCGAGCGCCGCAGTGCTTCATCAAGTAACTTTAGCAACCATTCCTGCTGTATCGCGGTGGTGATTTTTTTTGAAACCTGTGCAGACGATTTAGACACATCAGAATTTGAAGCTAAATTGTTTATAGCGGTGTCGGTAGCAAATACAGCAAAAGAGGAAAATGCCGAAAAAAACGCTAAGGCCATTATAAACAGGGGGGTGCCAACCGTTCTTCTTGTCATGATGAGTGCGGTGATATGGGCAATGACACTCGTCATGCCAATTGCAATGACACGCATCACAGCCGTTAAATGAATCGCCATAAATTGCAGCCTCTTTTATTATCTGGTTTATACCAGTGAGTTTTATTTATCTATGCCGCTAACGTTCAAGTGCTGAGGTAGGCAGTTGAGTAATACCGTAAAAACATCCTAAAAAAATGGCTGGGCACTGCTTACAGTACCCAGCCCACGCTAGTTTCTGGGGAGAGACTATCAAAATATCAAAGACAAACGTATCGCCGCCCGACAGCAATACTCCTGCCAAACACATGATAAGGAGACCTCATCCTCTCATGCAGACCTTACAAACAACGCGTCACACAAGCAGATGACAGCGTTGTCATTATTAAAGTACACAAGAAAGAACAGGATTTCTACATTTTTTTGACAATTGTTGTTATTTTTTTATGAAAAAACATAATTAATGCTATTTTTTCATATACTTAAAATGTTTAATTTATTTATTCAAGCTTATGTGACAACGCTGTCTTTCATTGATAACATAGCGATAACATGACAAAGATCACGGTAGCTATTGATGAATCCCATTAACACACTTGTGCCCAATAATACCCAGCCTGCTCCGCGCTTAAATCGGTATTACCTAAACCTCAGTTTGGTATTACTACTCTGTGGAGCTTGGTTATTTTGGGCTAACCATTTTCATTCGCTATTTGATCTTATCCAAGAATATGGACGCTTCGTTTTTCTAGGAATCACAGGAGCGATATTTGCAAACTCGACGGGAGCTGGCGGTGGAGTAATCTTTATTCCGGTATTTTCGAGCCTCAACTTTAGTGAGTCTCAAAGTGTCTCGACTTCATTTATGATTCAATGCTTTGGCATGACAGCAGGCGCGATTTCATGGTCACTGCATTATAAAAAGCACCACCGAGAAGATGATGCATGGTCTGGTTTTGTAAAAGCATCATTACTTGCAGCCTTCTTTTCTGTCTTAGGTTTCTGGAGTAGCCAATTACTACAACTCAATTCGCCCTCTTCGCTACACACCAGCTTTAGCATTTTCTCGATAGTGCTTGGTATCGCCATCATTATCAGTAGCAAAAGTAGCACACAAATCACTCGCTCTATAATGCCGGTCGATTTTCTTTGGCTCGCTCTCATAGGCTATTTCGGCGGTATTATCACAGCTTGGTTATCGGTAGGCGTCGGTGAATTAGTCGTCATTTATCTCATGATAAGGGGACTATGCGCCAAAATGGCGGTCGCCACTGGCGTTGTTGTTTCTGCAATTACAGTTTGGTCAGCAAGCCCTATCCATATTTTTTCAACAAATAGCCATGCCCTCTTTGAGCTAGTGTTATTCGCAGGTCCTGGCGCCATTATCGGAGGATTACTTGCTCGTAAATTAGCGCTATTTCTCCCAGTAAAAGTATTAAAACTCTTTTTCTCCATTTGGATCATTTTGACGGGTAGCGTCATGTTGGCGAGTTAATAGGAAACATTAAGATGAATAATTCTCCGCTAAAAAGTATCACGATTGTCGGTGGCGGTAGCACAGGCTGGATGACGGCTCTCTACTTGAGTAAGTTATATAACCATTCGTCTAATATCATTGATATTAGACTTATCGAAAGTAAAGAAATTGGTATTATTGGCGTTGGTGAAGCTACCGTTCATAGTCTACGATTCTTCTTTGCAGCTATGGGATTAGATGAAAATGAACTACTTAGAGAAACAAACGCAACATTAAAGACTGGCATATTATTTCGTAACTGGATGAAACCAGTCGATGGTAAAATGCATGAATATTTCCATCCATTTGAGCAACAAAAACCATCTGGGAAAATTGATAATGCAAGTGCTTGGATTTTAAATAATCAGATTAATGAATCAAACAGCACTCCCTTTGCTGAAGCAACAAGTCTTTCATTTAGCTTAATGCAAAATAACTTAAGTCCTAAAACGCAATACTTGAATCAATATCAAGGCATTGTCCCCTATGGTTACCACTTAGACGCGACACTTATGGCGGCCTTTTTAAAGCGCAAAGCCACCCAAGCAGGGGTAGATCATGTTGAAGCAAATGTAACGGACGTTCTGGTTAATGATGGCAACATCATAGAGGTTGTAACTGATCAAGGCTCATTCAAGAGTGACATATTTATCGACTGTACAGGCTTTAAAGGGCTTTTAATTCAAAGCCTAAAGAATGATAACTGGCAATCATTCGAAACCGAATTACCTTGCAATAAAGCCGTTGCAATGCAGCGGGAATATCTGCCTCACCAGCTACCAAGAGCCTATACGACAGCAACAGCGCTTAGTCATGGTTGGGCTTGGGAAATTGACCTAACGAATCGTCAAGGAACGGGTTATGTCTACGATGGACATAGTCTAACGAGGGAGCAAGCTGAGGCTGAATTAAAAGCTTATCTTGGCGATGAACAAGAGATCATAAGAACTGTTCACTTAGATATGAAGATAGGTTGTAGACGTGAATTTTGGGTTGGAAATTGTATTGCAATGGGGCTCGCAGGTGGATTTATTGAACCCTTAGAATCGACAGGCTTGCATCTTATAAACTTAGGAGCAAGATTGCTAGCGACGCATTTAACTTCATCTAATCCCTCCCAAGCGATAAGGACGTCATATAATATCGCAATGAACGGATTGTATACCGATCTTAGACAATTTATCGTACTTCATTACTGTTTAACTGATAGAGATGATAATGAATTCTGGCAAAAAGCAGCACAAAGCTCAGTATTCATCCCTGCTCTAGAACAAAAAATGACACTATGGAAAGACAAAGTTTGTGAGTATGTCGATCTTGCTAATGGATATAGTTCAGTTTTTACAGATGAGAATTATCGCTACGTACTTTATGGTATGCAGCATATTCCTGAAATCCATATACCTTGTCCAAAAAATGAAATATCAAGAATACTCGACAACTTAAAAACACAACAGTTTAGAGCAAAAGAGCAATCTTTATCACATCAAGAATTCTTAGCGAAAATTAAAAATATTTAAAATCATAAAGAGCAAGATTAAAAATCTTGCTCTACTTACCATTTAATCAACCATTAATTAAGTTGGATGCCATACAACTTAATACGTTCAATTAACTCTCTATGGGGTAATAATTGCGATTTGAGTAATGTAACCTGCTTGCCTAATTTCTCGGTCATTACCGTGAAAAGCCTTTCCTCTTCATCATTTAATTTCCTCTCTAATTTTGACTCAAAGTCTGAGCCATAGAGTACATATAAATAATTTTCTAAATTGAAAAATTCTAGCGTAGAAGTAAAGTCATAGGCAGTCGGTATGTGATAGCGCCACAATTCTAAATGTTCTTTTAATGTGTCTGGAATACTTATTTCATTTTTATTATCAACCCAAAATGGCGTATCCATTCGTTTAGCTATGACATAATGAAGTTTGATAAAATCAATCACCCGATTCCAAGCATTCGATACGCGCTGATTATAACGATTAGCCACAAGTGGCATAACGTCAGTATTAGCAGGAAAACATTCGGCTAACATTCTGGCTGTCGCATCAAACATAAGCAGACCAGTCGCTTCTAGAGGTTCAACAAAACCACTCGACAAACCAATCGCCACACAGTTACCTTGCCACGATTTCTCTCTATACCCCACCTTCATCGGTATGTGTCGAAACGAGACGTGTTCTGTTGCTTTACCAAGATATTCCCGCAATACACTCTCAGCTTGCTCTATTGATGAATATTGACTGGAATACACATAACCAACACCACGACGTTCAGACAAACCGATATCCCATATCCAGCCAGCCTCTTGTGCTGTTGATTTAGTGAAACAAGGGATAGGCGTATATTTATCTTCATAAGGAAGCTGCACAACTAATGCTGAGTCGACAAACAAAATGTCACTCTTATCAACGAAGGGAACGTTACATGCGCTGCCAATGAGTTGAGCACTAAATCCAGTACAATCAACATACAAGTCCGCAGTCAATATACCAGCGTTATCAGTATGTAACTCTAAGATATTTCCCTGAGCGTCTATTTTTGTATCAATAACTTCTGCAAGCAGATGTTTAACGCCTAACTGTTCAACACCAAATTTGGTCAACATCTTGGTAAACTTTGCTGCATCGAGATGATACGCGTAATGCATAGCCCCTCGATATTGAGGCTGTGTCATCGCTTTAGGACCAAATCCCGCATCAATCAAATGACCTTGAACTGACACAAGATCAGCGTAGCGGCCTCTATCTGAAAGAGATTTATTGAGCCAAGTTGAAGTGAAATCTTTAAAGTAGGGATAATCAAATAAATGGTGATAGTACTCCCCTGAATTGGGTTTATTCCAATCAATGAATTTAACACTCTGCTTAAATGTTACATCACAGCAACGAATAAACTCATCTTCTCGAATACCAAAATACTTTAATGTTTCGCGTAACATAGGCACTGTCCCTTCACCAACGCCTATAGTAGGAATGTTCGGGGACTCAAGTAACATAACTTGTATTTTAGGTGTTCTAGCATTCAACTTTTTAGCTAAATGACAGGCAGAAATCCAACCTGCAGTTCCGCCACCAACAATGACGACACTCTTTATATTTTTTATTGAAGTCATGACCTATGCCTGCTGATTACTTAAACGCTCAACTCGATTTCTTCTTTCGCTAGGCGATTAATTTGATGTAATGAGTTCAAATGGCTGTAAATTGGCGCTAAAAGGCCTCGTTGCTTGATATCTAAGAACTCATCTGAGCTGAGTTGATTTAACTTAGCTTCATCGATGAAATAGATACCATTTATGCCGCGTTTTTCGCCTTTGATGTCAACGGTAAGACTTTGGGGAGAAAATAATTCTTTTTGAGCAAAAAATGCAATAATTGCCTTACTCATTTGCTCTTGTTCGAAGTTTTTTATAATACTGTCTTTACGCAATCTTAAAAACGCAGTTTCCTCTCCTCCTTCAAACAATGCATTTCCCTTATCAGTGCTCACATGAGCGCTTTCTTCTCGTATCCCCACCCATACTTTATCCTGCTGTTCAGCACTCAACATTAAACCAAACGGATAGTTTTTAAGTATATTTGGAATATACAGCCCTAACCATTTGCCATCTTTTTGCTTCAAATTCTGTCCAGGTTTTAATCCAAGCATAATTACGGACTGATATTCTCCTGTTTCACTATTTTTAACAAAAACAACAGGAGCATCTACAGCAGCAAAGGCAAACTCATAAATTGAAATGGGTAGTAAGTGTTGCGCAGCAACATGTTCATAAGTGGTAGGAGTCACTTTCAGGTGCGCATGTTTTGCTGAGTCAAGTGGGGTGATTGAATTAGTCATATGAGCTCCTTGAGGGCTTCTTCTGATTGAATATTATTGAGATATGAAAAAGGGAGCAAGCTCCCTTTTTCATTTATACCTGAGTTAAACCGAGATTAGAATCGTACGCTAGCGCCTAATGTAATTCGGCGGGCCATGTTGTATTCAAATACAGGGAAGCCATCCGTAAAACCACTTAGATTAGATTGGAACTGATTGTTACCAAACTGACGTGAACCTTCTTCTAACAGGTTATTACCATCAAGTTTAATATCCATATAATCAGTAACATGCCAAATTGCACTCAAATCCAAACTACCAAATGCATCGTGTAAACGATTACCGTATGAACCAGTTTCACGGATCATATATTCACTACGCCAGTTATATGCTAAACGAACTTGGAAAAAATCGTTTTCAAAATAACCAGTTAAGTTATATGAGTGCTTTGAACTATCGCTTAAGAACGGGTTGCGATCTGTATATGTATTTGGGCTAGTTTCACTATCAGTATAAGTGTAGTTAACAATTGAGCCGAAGCCGTTCCCAAAGTCTTGTTGATATTGCAGCTCTAAACCTTGGATTGTCGCAGATTCGCCATTGGCTTTCTCTTGCACAGTCCAACCACCAGCAACTTCATCAGGTTTTAACGTGCCAGTAAATGGGATATCGGCGCTATCTGCATGGTACTCACTAAAGGTTACGAAGTTTTTAACATCCTTCATAAATAAAGCCGCAGAAAGTAATGACTCTTCATTGAAATACCATTCAATGCCTAAGTCTATTTGATTAGCAATAAATGGTTTTAACCCGATATTGCCAACAACCCATTTTTGGTTATTAGGCACATCATCATTTGCACCTAAAACGTTAGGGTTAACATACATGTCATCATACTGTGGACGAGCCATAACTCGAGCCGCTGATGCGCGCAATATGAGATCTGGTGCTAAGTCGAATGCTACGTTTAAGCTTGGTAACCATTCCCCATAATTAGCTGAAGCATCGGTTTTCTTACCATCAACATAGTACGTTGAGGTCGCTTCAGTACCCGCATAACGCACACCAAAGTTACCGCGTACACCTTCTGATGCAAAGTTAGCCATCACATAAGCAGCATAGTTATCTTCATCAATTTCACGGTATGAACCAAAATCTTCAGTCTCACCGATGATGCTCGATTTAGCCCAATCTTTTAGTGCATCTGGATCAAAACGAATAATATCGTATTCACTTGTTCCTACAGCAAAAGTACCAGTATTTAAGCCTGCTGTTGATATGACGGGATTAAAGTCATCGGCTTGTACAAAGTCAAAACGGCGACTCGTTGTATTATGCTTCGCATATTTCAGACCCGTTTTAATGGCATTAACCACACCTAGATCTACATCAAACTTAATATCTGCTTGAATATAAGTTTCATCATCTGTTTTTGGTGTTTTATTAAAGTTACTGCCAGTACCCATTGCAAGCGAACCTGGATCATAAGTGGCTGTATCAAAACCATTTAAATCCCAAGTTTGATGACCATTGGTAAAGTCATAAGTCGCACCATTTAATGCTGTACCACCCAGACCATCTTCAACAACCATTTCAAAATCGGTACCACCAGTAGAACTTGTATCACCGATTTGAGTCGTAAACTGGTATCCATCACCGCTATATTCCATCTTCAAGTCGAAAACTTGAGACTTCATTGTCGCTTCACGAGGGCGAGCTTGCCAATATGCTAAGTTAACAGGGCCTGCAACTTGAGAACCTGACTGTGATGCATCTGGCTTATCACCACCACATAAACCGCAGCCACCAATCCATTCCGTGTTATCCCAAGCACCAGAACCTGGAGCTCCTGACCATGAAGTGTCAGCTTGCGTAAACCATAATGCGTAGTTGGTGTTGTCCGCGGCCATTTGCATGTCCATCGCGTTAAACACAAAGTTTAATGAATCAGACGGGGCATACTGGAATGTTGCAGCAATAGCTGAACGTTCGCGCTCTTGTTCAAATGCGACAGGGCCAGCACCCCATTCCCAAAAAGCTTCATCACCTTGACGCTGCAAGCTACGATTTTGCATAACACCAGAAACTAATACACCAAAAGTTTCATCATCATTCTTCCAGCTACCTAAGCCTGAAAATTGTGGATCTGTTTCACCCGAATCGCTTTGATATTGAGCTTCAGCAGAAGCAAAGAAAGTCATTGAATCCATATCCAATGGCTTACGGGTATTAACTACAACAGTACCACCCACACCACCTTCAGCTAAGTCCGCTTGAGATGATTTATAGACTTCTAAGTTACCAACTAATTCAGATGGTAATAATTCATAGTTAAATGAACGTTTTGCAGGCTCAAGAACAAACCAACCTGTTGAAGCTACGTTTTGTCCATTCAGAGTTGTCAAAGTCAGATCTTGACCCGCACCACGAATTGAAACACCCGCGCCTTCACCAAATTGACGCTGGATCGTGACACCAGGAATACGTTGCAGAGATTCTGCAACGTTTTTATCCGGAAATTTGCCAATGTCTTCAGCAGTAATCGCATCCACAGTACTGTCTGAGAAGCGTTTAGCATTTAAGTTAGCTTGCTGGGAAGCGCGAATACCGCGAACTTCAATTTTTTCAATATTTTCAGGTGCTGCGGTGGTTGCCACGGCGTCTGCAGCAACAGCGCTGATTGATACAGCACTACCAAGTAGGATAGCAATATTTGTAGCTAGTACGGTTTTCTTAAAGGTTGATGGTCGCATCTCGTTTCCCTTCCATAACTTTATTATCGTTTTAGTATTCATAACCATTCCTCGAGGAATGACAACGCTGTCATGTCTAGTGCAAACATTACACAATAATTAACAGCCTTGCCACAACAAAATAACGATGGAAGCAAAAAAATGTCATAAAGCAGAATTTTGAATCAGTAGTTTTATTAAAAACCATTATAAAACATGAGCTTTAATATTATGACGTAAATTTACAACTCCCAGCATAATTGTAACAATGATAAATTAACGCCAATTTGTAACAATTCAGGATTGCTAAGCACATCAAAAGCTCGCACTATAAGATGTATAAGTCAGAAAAAACTGATAAAAAATGTAAGCTTGTAAATTGCTGGTAAAGAATTTACGTTCATAGAACAGTTAAACCCCTCGCGACCTTAGACAAAGAGTTTTTACATCAATGAAAGTCACTATCAACGACGTAGCTAAATATGCTGGAGTGTCTATCAAGACAGTATCCCGTGTAACCAATAACGAACCTTCAGTGAAGCAGGCCACCGTTGACAAAGTGAACGAGGCGATAAAAGCACTTAACTACCAACCTAATTTAGCGGCAAGAAATCTAGCAGGAACTAAATCCTATGCTATTGGTTTTATTTACGATAACCCAAACGCTTACTATATTATTGATATGCAAAATGGGATCTTGTCAGCCTGTAAAGACAAGGGCTATGAACTTGTCATCCACCCTTGCAATGCCAAATCAGAGACCATATGTGATGAGCTTACAGCACTAGTCAAATATTCTAGGCTCGCAGGATTAGTACTAACACCTCCCTTGTCAGAAGATCCTAAAGTACTCAAAGCACTCACTGAAATTGATGCTAACTATGTGCGCATTATTGCGGGAGAAAAAGACAACGATCAGAATGGATTGACTATTTTAGTCAACGATAAATTCGGTGCAGTTCAAATCACCCAGCATCTGATTGATTTAGGCCACAAGCATATCGCTTTTTTAAGCGGAGATTTACACCATGAATCCACCAAAGAGCGATTACTTGGTTTTAAACAGGCATTAACAATAAATAACCTAAAGCTGAATGAAAACTACATAATTGAAGGGAAGTACTCATTTGAGTCCGGTGTTGATGGCGCTAACAAGCTCATCAAACTAAAAAATCGCCCGACGGCGATTGTTGCTTGTAACGATGAAATTGCCGCTGGTGCACTTTTTGCGGCTCGTTTAGCGGGTTTAGACATACCCGTTGATTTATCAATTGTCGGTTTCGAAGATAGCCCATTCTCACGTCAAACCTGGCCTAAACTTACCACAGTACATCAGCCAAACGCAGAAATAGCTCAGGTTGCTACTGAATTATTAATAGCAAAACGTCGCGAGCAAGATGCCATATATTCTAGAACCTTTACTCCTGAACCTGTCATTCGTGACTCGTCGGCAATTCCTAAATAATAATAAAAGAGAGCATATATGCTCTCTTTCTATCTCCTAAATCACATAGAAATCAATGTAATTTGAGCTTCGGACGCTGCCACTTCAATAACTTTTGTGCTACTCGATACACAATTGCCGAAAACCAACCATAAAGGCTGGCTAAATGCCTCTGATACAAAGAGATATACATCAATCTTGCTATATGGCCTTCAACAAAGAAAGTGCCAGAACGTAGGTTCCCCATTAAATTGCCTACCGCAGAGAAGCGGCTTAAAGACACTAATGAGCCGTAATCTTTATAAATAAAGGCCTTTTCAGGCTTACCTTGTAATCGATTAACGATATTATCAAACAAGGTATCAGCCATCTGAGCTGCTGCTTGCGCCCTTGGTGGAACAGGCTGGCCAGAACTTTGGATCAATAGAGCGCAATCACCAAGGGCGTAGATATCTTGATGACCTTTCACTCGCATACAATCATCAACTTCTACCTGATTTCGCGGAGTAATGGGCAGTTTTGCAAAATGCTGAAATGCTTTTGGCCCTTTGACACCGGCAGCCCATACTTTTAAGCCTGCTTTAATCACATCGCCATCTTGGGTAATGAAACCATCACGAGTCACTTCTTTAACTTGAACACCGATATGTAAACGTATACCAATCTGATCAAGAACAGCTTGAGCCCTAGCGCTTACACGCTCTGGTAATTGAGGAAGGATTTTGGGTGACGCTTCAATCAAATGCACATCAAGATGATGTTTCGCGATATTCAGATAACCGTACTCTTTAACAGACTCAATTACATGATGAAGCTCTGCTGCCAATTCAACACCTGTCGCACCCGCACCGACAATACCAATGCTGACTCTCTCTTGCGTTTCGTTTAATTGGAGTAAAGCGTCGAGTAATTTATGATGAAATAAATTGGCATTTTCAAGGCTGTCTAAGAAAATACAATGCTCATCAGCACCTAATGTATTGAAACTATTAGAAACCCCACCCAATGCAAGCACTAAAAAATCATAATCGATTTGTCGCTGCTCTAAGAGCAACTCGCCTTCATCATTATAGACTGCGGCTAACTGAATCGATTTAGCATCAGGCTCACACTGCTCTATCTCACCACGAATATAGCGATAACCGTTTTTAAGTCCATGATCACGATAGAGTAAACCTTCAATAGATTGATCTATCACACCAACAGCGACTTCGTGTAATTTAGGCTTCCATATATGAATAGGACTTTTATCAATTAAGCACACATCGACGACATCACTACCGCCCCATTTACGGCCCAACTTCGATGCAAGCGCTAAACCAGCAGCACCACCACCCACGATCACTATTCTTTTTGTAGCCAAAATGACAACCTCATAAAACTCATTTGCGAGGCTAAGTTATACCATGTTACAGATAAGAGATAACTACATTAGTTGAGTAAAACAGGCGATTTTCCATTAAAGATATTTCAGAAACCCAGCAGTACTATTTAGTTTTTCCATATGCTTAGGCAACAAAAAAGGGCCACTAGGCCCTTTAGAATCGTTCGTAAGCAGTTTATACCGCTTCTTCGTTTTCTTCACCCGTTCGAATACGGATAACACGTTCAACATCAGTGACAAAAATTTTACCATCACCAATTTTGCCTGTACGGGCCGTTTCAACAATCACATCAATTGCTTGGTCGAGCAGATCGTCTTGGATCACTAACTCTATTTTTACTTTGGGCAGAAAATCCACCATATATTCGGCACCACGATACAACTCTGTATGCCCTTTCTGACGACCAAAACCCTTAACCTCCAGTACCGTCATCCCAGTGATACCAATTTCTGCAAGTGATTCGCGCACATCATCTAACTTAAATGGCTTAATAATGGCTTCAACTTTTTTCATTAAAAATTCCTCATCCCTTGCAATAACATAAACAAACAGAATAACACTAGCTTACACGGGGTTACGTCAATATTGAAGTGAATGTAGTGCTTTACTCATAAAACACAGTTTCTATAAAATCGCTTTTAGCACATAAAAGTCTAAAAAAAGTACTATGAATATTGCCTCAGATTTTATACTTACATTCTAATCAGCACTAACTCGCTCGCGGGATGCAAGCGTAAAATAACAAGGATCTGTTATGAACTCACATCGAAAAGGCTTTAGCCTGATAGAAGTTATCACTACGATATCGATTTCAACAATCTTGTTAACAGTTGGAGCTCCTTCCTTGACCGAGCTCAGCGATCAGATAAGAGCTGATACCAATATTAAAACTATCCAGCAGACACTTCAATTTGCGCGAAATACAGCTGTTAGTTATGGTTATAGGGTCACAGTATGCCCACTCGTAAATGGGAAATGCACTCAAGATTGGCAAAAGGGATTAACAGTTTTCATTGATACAGGTGTAGTCGAAAGCTTCGATGCTAACGATAAAATTATTCGGGTCATTGATGAATTCGATTCGAAAGATTTTTTAACATACAATAAAAGTTCGATAAAATTTCAACCTGATGGATTAGCTTCTGGAAGTAATGGTACTTTCAAGTATTGCCCACGAACAATTGATAGCAAAAACTCCCGTGCAATCGTTGTTAATCAAGCGGGTAGAGTTCGCCTTTCTACCGCCAAAAATATCAATTGCAATTAAATTTAATTATATAAAAGCATAAAAATCAATTTATTGGGTATATTGAAAATATAGAATAGATACTGACCATTAGAGTCTCCTCGCATATACTTAGCTAAGTTTAACGAGGATAGCTACATGTTAATTATTTCAAGAGGATTTACCTTAGTCGAGCTGATGGTCACAATTGCCGTAGCAGCAATCTTACTAGCCATAGGGGTTCCATCACTTACGTCGCTATACGAAGGAACACGCAGTGCTAATGAAATACGAAAAATTAGTGATGTGTTTGCTTTTGCAAGAAACCAAGCTGTCAACTATGGCGCTACAGTAACAGTCTGCCCATACGCGGCATCACCATGCGGCACAGACTGGAATAAGGGGTTCAGTGTATATATTGACAATGGAGGTGCCAAGAATGTATTGAAAGTGATCGATAGTTTCAATACACACGATGTAATTTCTCTATCAGGGCCCGCCGATAAAAAAATTGATTTTACACCCGATGGTTTAGTCTCAGTTGAAACATCAATTATCTATTGTTCAAATGGGCAAAGTGACAATTCTAAAAGCATCAACATTAGCACTTCAGGTTTAATAAAAGAGGGCGCAGATGGGAAAAACTGCACATAAACTGTGGGAGACTAAATCTACCGTTCACTACCCTAAAATAATATTATCCTTAAATCGTTCGTTGTTAACATTTAAAAAATACATGCTGATGTTTATCTAGGTGTTAACTTATCCAACACTTGTGCCTTAGTATTAGTAAATTCCGCGTTTAATGCGACACACTCCTCAACACTATAGATGTAATATTTCGATCCATCATTTGATTGGCGAGTAGTACCAACAAGGCTAGCCATTCTCACATTCATTTCACTACTCTTCCAACGATAAAAGGAAATCTCAGCACTTTTCTTCGAAGTAATATAGCATTTAAAGTCCTGTTCGCTGACAGTAACGCCAGAGTCCGCCCAAACTAAGCTAGGCAATAAGACAACTGTGATAATGAGGTTCATTAATTTCATTTCCAACACTCCTTAGGCGTCTGTTCACCAGCTGCAGATACGCTAATTGTTTTACATGATCCATCTCTCTCTTGACTACTTCCCGTTACCACAGTCGCAGTGATATTTCCCGATGAATCAGACGAGACAGAGTAGTACCCGTGCTCGGTAATGAAAGGACTACTAGCAAAGCCCTGAAGAATCCCCTGATGATTTACAAATAAATCATCAAATTAGGGTGGAAGCGCATCTTGTTGCATGATCAAATGGTTTCGCTAAAAACTACACTTGGACAACAAGATGCGCGAAGCCAATATCCTACAACATTCTTTACACCAATACTGCCCAGAACTTCACCTAAAACGATTAAACAGCTTGATGCTGGCCTCTAAGGCACTGATTGAATGTAAGACACTGACCTTGACTGAGTTAGGTCGAA